>CAZODB010000027.1:1617-16379 GCA_964578425.1 uncultured Herbinix sp. | reverse complement strand
TTATATAAGTATTATTCAAGATTCAACTTTCTTTTAAAGATGTAATTAGTTCCAAAGTAGAAGAGTGTACTAAATAAAGTTGAGACGATAATAGCGAAGGGGAATACTTGCTGAGGGATTGCTTCTAGCCCCTCCAAGGTTGAACCTGCCAGATATGCCCAAGCAACAAGGATAAGTGTTGTTATTATCTGTTGGATTGTATTGATTACTATATAGGAAACAAAGGATCCTAAAACCTTATGACCATTAAATAAGTGACCAACTGAAATAGAGACATATATTAGCATAATATTTTGTATCAGACTTAATAACATCATAATTATAAATTCAACAATCAATAGAATGTATTTATTTCCAAAGCCCAGCTTCATTGTACCTATTGCCTGGTCAATAAAACCTCGTAATTCTTGCATGTTTTTCGAGGTTCCAAAGAAAATCAATAATGATGCCATTACTATTAATATACTGGCTATACTCCACAAGATAGATACAATAAGCTTTGAGTTAATCAGCTGCGATGATTTTGCTGGTAATGTAAACATGAGATAGCCCTCATCAGACATAAGGTTCTTATAAAACCGAATTATGATTATTACAAAGGTAACAACTAGTGCCGCTATGATTGAGATGACATAGGCTGAAATCATGAATCCTTTTATGATACTGAGAATTCCACCGTATATATTAATTGAAATTAACACGCGGTTTACAACAGATAGTATTAATACTATAAAATACATAGGTATAAACATTCTTCCTGTAGCATTTGCCTCGTGTTTAATAAGTTTTCCTAGCATTTGAACACCTCCCTGAATAATGAATCTATGGACTTTCCTTCTTTTTCACGAATTTCATCCACTGGTGCATGAAGGACTAAGCGGCCCTCCTTTATAAATATAACCTCATCCAAGACATTTTCGATGTCTGCAATCAGATGGGTTGAAAGAATAACAGTAGCATTTTCGTTATAATTAGTGATGATGGTGTTTAAGATGTAATCTCTTGCAGCAGGATCAACGCCACCAATGGGCTCATCTAAGCAATACAGGTCGGCTCTACGACTCATTACAAGTATGAGTTGAACTTTTTCCTTTGTACCCTTTGATAGAGACTTTAAACGCTTAGTAGGATCAAGGTTTAATCTATGAAGCATATCATATGCTCTTTTTTCATCAAAATCCTCATAAAAATCATTAAAAAATGATATAGCCTCCGATACCTTCATCCAATCAGGAAGGTAGGTCCTTTCAGGAAGGTAGGAGATAATCTTCTTGCTTTCTACACCAGGTTCCATGCCTGCGATGTGGATATCTCCTTTGTCAGGAACTAATAATCCGTTTATTATTTTAATTAATGTGGTTTTTCCGCTACCGTTTGGTCCCAATAGACCGATTATTCTACCTCTCTCTAAGCTGAGGTTGACATCTGAGAGGGCAGTGGTAGATCCGAAATTCTTAGTAAGTAATCTGCATTCTAATATTACACTCATGTCTAACTCCTATCTGCGTATTACGCTATTTAATATTATTATCTGCTACTTTATTTAGGTATGAAATAATCTCGCTAAGATCAAGTCCAAGTAGCTTCATTCTGTCTAAAAACTCTTGTATAATCCTTGTAATGTGTTGATTTTTTAGCTGTTTAATCAATTCTTCGTCGGAGGTTATAAACCTGCCGGCGGTTCTATTGGTATAAACCAATCCATCCCGTTCCAATTCTGCCATTGCTCTTTGCATTGTGTTTGGATTTACTGTAGCTTGAGCTGCCAAATCTCTGACAGAAGGTAGCTTATCACCAGGCTTGTAGCTTCCGGATATAATCTCTGCTTGGATATGATCCACCAGCTGTAAGTAAACGGGCTTATCTGTGTTTAGTTCCCATAGCATCTTCACAACTCCTTTCATATTATTTGAATTATTATCTTAGTGTATTAGTTGATTAATACAATGGTACACCAATGTAAATATATTGTCAATACCCAATTTAAAAATATTATATGCAACAACATAATCTCTTTTAAATAAATGCATAAAAGATTTCAAAACATTTGTTCTGATTATATGTTGAAATAACTCCAAAATATGTTATACTATTCACAGTAACTACTTACTGAGATGTTGGTATTGAAGTGGATAATATGAATGATAATATGAATGAGAATAAGATGGATAAAAAATATGAATCTTTTAAAATCCCCAACCAGCGCCAGGCTCAGGAGATCGGGTCTACTAAAGCACAGCCACAAACCGAGGATGGCGCACAAATATTATTTGACGGATTGTTTTATGAAATTGAATATGATAACAGCCCAATTCCAGGTGCAGGTAAATTCGTTTTAAAAGCGCAAAAAATTCTACCGGCTCAAAAGGATGAGACCCGAGAACTATTCTATAGTATGAGAGATATTGCAAGGCAGTACCCCATGCCCTATTCAAACTATTCGAACTTCTATGACAGGAGGGTTCAGAAGGGGAATGCAAGCATTTTTTACAAGCAAGCTATATTTATGAAGGATTTTGAGGACGACTATCCGGATCAGGCTTCTTTTTCATCATATTTTCCATATTATCAGATGCTGGGCTATGAACAGCTTAGGACATATTTTACATGGAGGACCAATGTAAGAAGAGGTGTTATTGCTAATACATCCCTTTCTTATGTATATCTTTATATCTACGAGCTTCTTAACAATATAGGAGTGGACAACCCGCAGGACGGTCTAGATAAGCTAATATCCTTTTGGACTTCCTATAAAACATATGATTCTTCGATAGATAAGTATATTATTAGATGGCTTAAGGATTACCATATCTATTACCAATTACCTCAGACATTTAAAGAATTTGCAAAGGAGCATAAGCTCACTAAGCATTATCCTTATATAGTAGATACCAGTGAAAACTTCGATTTGTTCTGTGCTATATCCAAATATGACATACGAAAGTCCCTTTATTATACAGATGAGACCAACAAGCTGATAACAGACTGCTTTTATTATGTTATAGATAAAATCAGGCAGGAGTTTGAGAGTGCAGGCATTACATTCTATGACGCCTTATTCCATCCAACAAAAAAGCTTGTAGCTTGGACTCCCTTTAAGGGTGCGCTTTTCTACAATTGGTTAAAGCAGCCGGACAGGAGAGAGGTAATATCAGAGAACGAAATATATATATGCACTAATAACGAATGGAGCTTCAGCACAATAATTACGACGGATAAGGGAAGACAGTTTATAGGATATGTGATGAAATTGATGGAGTCAGTATTAAGGAAGGTAACGAAATATAAATATAAAATCAAAGCTAATACTGATATGGTGAATCAAGATACTCTTACAAGGTTACAAGAATCAGGGCTATTAATAGAAAAGATTGTAGAGTCTGCGACTATTGAGTTCTATAGGGAAGCAACCAAGACGGTTGTAGAAGTGAACCAAGCCTCACTGGCCCGTATCAGGCAGGAAGCATTTGTCACGCAGGAAGCATTGATTGTTGAAGAACAAAATCAAGCGGAATATCCCCCTGGGCTTCCTGTAAATCAGCAATTAGCTGATGATGATATCTTTGCCGAATATTCAGATAGAGAACACTCGGATACAAAACCATTAGATATAGATGAAATTGGTCTAATGCCGTCTGAAACAGAGCTTAGATCAGAATCTGGCATATGGGATAGTTTAAAAGACGCCTTAAGTGAACATGAAATACAAGCCCTAGCTATAATCTTACAGGGCGATAGGAGCATACATGGCAGCATAAAAGAATACGCGGATAATAACAAGATCATGCTTGAGGTTCTAGCTGATGGGATCAACGGAAAAGCGATGGATTATTTCGGAGACAACATCCTGGACGATGAGTTAATGATATACGAGGAATATAAAGAAAATGTAAAAGGAATGGTAGATAGATATGACTAATAAAGTACCAACAAGAATATCAAATATATTAATAAATGCATTAAAGGGTGGTGTGGTGCCCCGGGTAGGACTGGAATATATAACAGTAGGTCGGGCCCAGGAGATTGCCACCATCCTGCATGATATTGAAATGATTGAGCAGGGCAGCGCATCCTTTCGGTTTATTGTGGGCAGATATGGAAGTGGGAAGAGCTTCCTGCTTCAAACCATACGTAATTACGCTACTGCTAAGGGCTTCGTTGTGGTGGATGCCGATTTGTCTCCGGAGCGTCGTTTTGCAGGAACCAAGGGTCAGGGGCTAGGCACATATAAGGAATTGATTCAAAACCTATCAACCAAGTCAAAGCCGGATGGCGGTGCCTTGCCTTTAATTCTTGAAAAATGGATATCCGGCATCCAAGCATCGGTCAAATTAAGCTCTGATGCCAGAGGTGATGAATTCGACAAGCTAGTGGAAAAACAAATATATGCTGTTGCTGGGTCCTTAGAGGGCATGGTAAACGGCTTTGAATTTGCCAAAGCTGTGGTGACTTATTGGAAGGCATATCAAGATGATGACTCAGAGAAGAAGTCTAATGTACTCCGCTGGTTTCGTGGTGAATATCCCACAAGGAGGGAGGCTAAGGCCGACCTTGATATCAATTTTATAGTAACCGACGATACCTGGTATGACTTCCTCAAGATATTTGCAGCATTCATGGTGGGTGCCGGATATAAAGGGCTGCTGGTTATCATTGACGAGCTGGTGAATATATTTAAGATACCTAATTCAATCACCAGGGCGAATAACTATGAGAAAATTCTCACTATGTATAATGATGTTCTTCAGGGCAAGGCAAAACATATTGGTTTCTTAATGGCCGGGACACCGCAGTGTATTGAAGATAAATATAAGGGTGTGTTCAGCTATGAGGCCCTGCGCTCCCGTTTGGCTGAAGGACATTTTGCCACTGATGATATAAAGGATCTTTCAGCTCCTATCATACGGTTACAGATGCTTTCCCATGAGGAGATGTATATTCTTATAGAAAAACTCAGGGATATTCATGCTCAGCTATACAAGTATACTGATGTATTGGGGCATGATGAGCTAGTATACTTTCTTACAGTAGAGTATAACCGGGTAGGTGCAGAAACACACATCACTCCCCGTGAGATTATTAGAGATTTTATAGAGTTGATCAACATTCTATACCAAAATCCACATATGAGCGTGAATGATATATTGGGAAGTAACAGCTTTGAAATGGCCAAGGGTGGTCTTTCAGATGAAGAGATACACAGTGATTTTATAGAATTTGAGGTGTAAAACATGGATGTATTTAGTAGACTGGCTCCCTTTATACAAGATTTTATTTATCAAAGTAAATGGGAAGAATTACGGGGTAATCAGGTGGCTGCCTGTGAAGTGATTTTAGACAGCGAACATAACCTCCTGCTATCCTCAGGCACAGCCTCTGGTAAGACTGAAGCTGCTTTTCTACCTGTGCTAACCGAGTTGTATAATAATCCCTCTAAGTCAATTGGAATCATGTATATCTCACCACTAAAGGCTTTAATTAACGATCAATTCAAGCGGCTGGAGCAGCTACTTATAGATTCTCATATTCCAGTTACAAAGTGGCATGGAGATGCATCGGTGACACAGAAGAACAAGCTTATTAAGAACCCCAGTGGTATTATACAGATAACCCCTGAATCCCTGGAAAGCCTTATCACCAATAAACGTGGTGCATGTTTGGATATGTTCTCCGATTTGCGGTATGTTATTATAGATGAGGTTCATTATTTCATGCGAGATGTCCGTGGAATCCAGCTTTTGTGTGTTCTTGAACGTTTGAAAAAGCTAACAGGTGTAAATCCTCGTAGAATCGGCTTGTCGGCTACCTTGGGTGATGTTTCTCTTGCTCAGAATTGGTTGAATACAGGAAGTGGGCGTAAGTGTGCTGCACCCATTACAGACGAAGGCAAAAGGCGTATAGGCTTACACATTGAACGATTCGTAAATTATGCAGATAAGCGTGACACAGACAAGGATGGGTCCGGAGACAATACAATCACTACAGGTGGGGATATAGGTGACCGTGAACATTATGAATATCTTTTTAAGAGAACTCTTGATAAGAAGACGATTGTTTTTACAAACAGCAGAGAAGAGACCGAATATGTTATAGCTAATCTGAAGGAGATAGCCTTGAAAAATAAGGCTCCAGATGTCTATAGGGTCCACCATGGTAATGTATCAGCATTAATTAGGGAGAATACTGAGGATGAAATGAAATCCGCCGACGAGAAAATCGTTACAGGAGCTACTATAACATTAGAGCTTGGAATCGACATCGGTTCCTTGGATCAGGCTGTACAGATAGGTACTCCCTATAATGTGTCTAGCTTTGCACAGCGACTGGGTCGTTGTGGTAGACGAGGACAGATTCCACAGTTATTATTTACATTTGTAGAGAGTATTCAGATTAGCTCTGCAGATATATTGGGGCCAATTAACTGGGATTTCATACGAACTATTGCTATTATCGAGTTATACATCAAGGACCATTGGATAGAGCCCATTCCACCGCTAAATCATGCATATAACCTTTTGTATCACCAGACCATGAGTCACCTAAAGAGTAATGGGGAAATGTCTCCTGCCGCGTTGGCACAGGATATTCTGTCCTTAGGCTCTTTTAAAAACATACAGCAGGAAGATTACAAAATGCTCTTGTCATACTTAATTCATATAGAGCAGCTTCAAAGGACCGAGCTAGGTGGTCTAATCATCGGCAGGGAGGGCGAGAAGATAGTAAACAGCCACAAGTTCCTATCTGTTTTTATTGCCCCAGAATATCTGCTTGTAAAGGATGAAAACCGTACCATAGGTACTGTTGATAAGGTCTATCCTGTAGGTATTCGTTTCGCATTGGCGGGACTTACATGGGAGACTGTTGATGTGAACGTAAAATCTAAGGTCATTTTTGTTAAAAGAGTGCCTGGAATATCATTAGTGGACTGGGATGTAGATTTTGTAAACGAGCTTCATACGGTTCTTGTGAGAAAAATTCGAACCACTTTACTTTTGGATGAACCCTATCCCTATCTAAGTGAGCGCTGCAAGGAGCGATTAACCGAAATTCAATACATTACTAGAAATAGCGGAATATTAGAGAACCTTGTGACACCTCTATCAGATAAAAAATATGCTATATTTCCTTGGGTAGGCACACGTCAACTGACCACTCTAAATTATGCTCTAAGACATAGAAGAATTAAGAGTAAACTACCTTGGCCATCTTGTCTTTACCTTGAGGTTATTTTTGATGGGACAAAGGAAAAGCTGGAGAGTATAATTATAGATATAATTAATACTGATCTTGATTTATACGACTTACCATTACCAGATAAGGTGCAGATAGATAGTAAATACAACGAGTTTATTCCGCTAGAGCTACTACGCAAGCAATTTATCGAGGATTATCTTGACTTTCAGGGTCTGAAAAATGATTTACTGGCATAAGTGGGTTTTTCCAAGCAAATAAAATACTTTATAGGACCTGTTTATTGTGTCATAATAAAATATAATATAATATTTTACTTTGATAAAGTAGTAGATGAATTCGTAAACTGCAGGCTAGCCAGTTTAGCCTGGCTAAGAAGGATGAATAACGGAGTGAATATCTTGGATTATAATGATAGTATAGTTACAGTTAAGGGAATAGGTGAGAAGACACAGAAGATATTGGCTAGAATCGGCATAGAAACCGTCCAGGATCTCTTGGAGCACTATCCAAGGGATTATGAGGAGTTTGCTATGCCTGTTCCCATTGCACAGGTAAATGAGGGTAGTGTGGCTACTATAGAGGCCTATCTGGGTGTTACACCGAGGCTTAAGCGTGTGCGGCATTTACAGATACTAAATGCCCAGGTAAGGGATAGCTCTGGTACCTTGCTTCTTACCTGGTTTAATATGCCCTTCTTGAAGAATAAGCTTCATATGGGAACCCGTTATTTATTTAGAGGTAAGGCGACGATTAAGAAGGGTGCTCTTGTAATGGAGCAGCCTAAAATTTATAATAAAGAAGAATATTTTAAATTATTGAAGATACTCCAGCCCATCTACCCCCTAACAGAGGGTATCACTAATAATGCAATTACAAAGTTTATGCATCAGGTGCATAATAATCTGGAATTTGCCAAGGATTATATTCCGAAAAAAATTAGCAGAGAATACACCCTGATGGATAGAACAAAGGCCTTAAAGGAAATTCATTTTCCAAAGGATAGAGATAGGATGAAAAGAGCAAGACAGCGTCTGGCATTTGATGAGTTTTTTTTATATTCTCTCGCCCTAAGAAGAATGAGAGACAGCAAAGCTCTTAATTACACGCAATATCCCATGAAGGAAGCAAATGAATCTGAGGAGCTTATAAAGGCCTTACCCTATAGCCTGACAAGAGCACAGCAGCTAGTGTGGCAGGAGATTAAAGGAGATATGACCTCTGAGATAGCTATGAATCGCCTTATACAGGGGGATGTGGGCTCAGGAAAGACCATACTTGCAGTGCTTGCTCTTCTTATGGCGGTAAAGAACGGATATCAGGCCAACATTATGGTCCCTACAGAGGTTCTAGCTAAGCAGCACTATAGATCGTTTTGCAGCATGCTTGCGGAATTTGATGTGAAGATATGCCTCTTAGTAGGCTCTATGACTGCCAAGGAAAAAAATGAGGCCTATGAAAGAATCCGTGAACATAAGGCCGATATAATTGTGGGAACCCATGCCCTGATACAGGAAAGGGTAGAATATAATAAGCTTGCCCTAGTTATTACCGATGAACAGCATCGTTTCGGTGTGAAGCAAAGAGAAGAGTTAATGTTCAAGGGTAAGAGTCCTCATGTATTGGTTATGAGCGCCACACCAATCCCGAGAACCTTAGCTATTATATTGTACGGCGATCTTGACATATCCATAATTGATGAGCTTCCAGCAAGAAGGCTTCCCATAAAGAATTGCGTGGTAAACACCAGTTATAGACCTACTGCATACAAATTCATTGAAAATCAAGTAGCAATGGGGAGACAGGCTTATGTAATATGCCCTATGGTTGAAGAAAGTGAGATGATAGAGGCAGAGAATGTAATAGACTATACACAGCAGATAAAGGAGGCTATGCCCACCAGCATATCCATAGAGTATCTTCATGGTAAGATGAGACCTAAGGAAAAGAATAATATAATGGAAAGATTTTCGGAAGGTGATATTCAGGTCCTAGTGTCCACCACGGTTGTGGAGGTAGGTGTAAATGTACCAAATGCCACGGTGATGATGGTGGAAAATGCTGAGCGCTTTGGTCTTGCCCAGCTTCACCAGCTAAGAGGAAGGGTTGGCCGTGGGCAGGATCAATCCTATTGTATATTCGTATGTGGGACGGGGAGTAAGGTGGCTAAGGAAAGACTGGAGATTCTTAATAAATCCAATGATGGGTTTTATATCGCCGAGGAGGATTTAAAGCTTCGGGGACCCGGGGATTTGTTCGGTATAAGGCAAAGCGGAGATCTGGAATTTAAGATAGGAAATATATATACTGATGCATCTATACTTAAGCTGGCAGCAGAGGCAGCCAAGGGTTTAAAGGATGAAGAGGTAGAGAAAATCTTTATGGAGAATCCACACCTGGAGGATAAAGTTCTTAATCAAACCAGTGGAACACTATGAATTGGTTCTGTAAGCAGATCCTTTAGTGAACAAACATTTTTGAATTCATAATCTTCATATAGATATATCAGTCATAAATCATAAAGATTTATACTCTAGCATGAAATTATGGTACAATATTCAGTAATAAATATATTTATAAAAGGTGTCTGATATAGTCCTTGAATTATTGATAGGCAACAGTTAGTTCTGAAATTTATTATCAAGAGGTGTTTTATGATAACTGTAGATAAACCAACCGACCAGATTAGAACATCAGATTCATTATTATCCGTAGTAATTCCCCTGTATCAGGAAGGAAGTCATATCAAAAGCTCTATAAAGGAAATTGAGAATGTACTAATAGAGAATGATATTACTTATGAATTTATCCTAGTTGATGATGGATCAATGGATAATACTTGGATTGAATTAAAAGGCCTTGCAAAAGATAATAATAGAGTGTCAATTCTTCGACTTAGCAGGAATTTTGGTAAGGAATCTGCTCTATGTGCAGGCCTAGAGTACGCCAAAGGAGATATGATATTAGTTATGGATGGGGACCTTCAGCATCCTCCCGAGATAATTCCCGATATGGTCAATGCTTGGCTAAATGAGGGCTATGAACTAGTAGAGGGAATAAAGCGTTCACGTGGGCGGGAAAATATATTTTATCGGACATGTGCAAGATTTTTTTACTATCTTATTTATAAATCCTCTGATATTAATTTGGGAAGAGCTTCTGATTTTAAACTAATGGATAGAAAGGTTGTGGAAGCGTGGAAGGAGCTTCCTGAGCGTGCTATTTTCTTTAGGGGAATGTCTGCATGGTTGGGTTATGAGCGTAAGGAAATAGAATTTGATGTGGCAGATAGGGTTAATGGCAGGTCGAAATGGTCCCTGCTTCGCCTGATACGTCTTGCGGCAAATGCTATTACATCATATACCTCTGTGCCTTTACATTGCATTACCTTACTTGGGATCATAATGTTCATTGTAGCGGTTTTTATGGGTGCTCAGACTTTATTTATGAAATTATCTGGTAAAGCTAGCGATGGCTTTACTACAGTAATCCTTCTTCAGTTGATAATTGGTAGTGCAATTATGACCAGCCTTGGAATAATTGGCATCTATCTTACAAAGATATATAAAGAGGTTAAGGCAAGACCAAGATATCTGGTTTCTGATTATATCAGAGGTGGTGATTATAGATGCTAGGTATAATATATCTGCTACTATGTCTAGGTGTGGGCTGGGCTATATGTTCCTATGCTTTTCCCGAGCTTAGAAATATGACCGTATCCACATATGATAATAAAGCCATACATTTAAGCCCATATATTTTACTTGTGCCTGTGTGGTTTATTACCGGTCTACTCAGTATGACATGGATGGTATATTTGATAGCTTTACTCGCATCTACTATGGAGGCTCCTCTTACTATAGCAAATGTCCTTATAATGCCCCTCGCCTTTATATTTATTGCATTTACTTACTATATTAAGGTTTTAAAGAGTAATAAAGCCAAAAATTCTATTCTATGTGAAGATAAGAGGACAAGAGTTAGGGAGTGGGTAATTCTATGTTTAATATCTCTTCTTGCTTGTATACTTATGTGGTCAACCTTTTATGTGAAGGATGGTCAGCTTCATATCGGAGTGTCAGTATTTAGTGATTTTTCACCCCATATAGGGATGATTAGATCCTTCTCCTATGGTAATAATTTTCCTACGTCTTATTCACATTTTGCAGGAGAGGACATCAAATATCATTTTATGTTTCAATTTCTTGTGGGAAACTTAGAGTTTCTTGGTTTGCGCATAGATTATGCCTTCAACATTCCAAGCATACTAAGCTTTATAAGTGCATTTATGCTTCTGTATGTGCTTGCTTTAAAGATTACTGGAAGAATGCTGGCAGGAATACTGGCCCTATTGTTTTTTGCCTTTAGAAGTGGTAAAGCACTCTTTTTATATCTATCAAGAATACAGAAGGGTGAAAGTGTTATCGGGACATTATGGAATAACATAAACTTCATCGGAGATACTCCTCATGAGGATTGGGGTTTGTGGAATCTAAATGTATATTGTAATCAGAGACATCTAGCCTTAGGACTTACTGCCATGTTTTTTGTGCTCATAATGTTTCTTCCCCATCTTTATGAGATGTTCGAGATGTTGAGGAGGCGAAGAGACAATATAGGAGTGAAGCTACGGTTGATTTTCTTTTCAAAAGAAGGATGGGCGATTAAGAATATCCGATATCCACTGTCATTGGGAATACTACTTGGAAGTCTTTCTTTTTTTCATGGTTCAGCTCTTATAGGTTGCCTTTTAGTGCTATTTGTAATAGCGGTAGTATCTAAGAGGAGGTTAGAGTTCCTTATCACAGCGGTGCTTGCAGTTATACTATCTGTGTTACAGAGTGGATTGTTTATAGAGGGTTCGGCGGTATCTCCAGAGTTTTTATTTGGCTTTATTGCAGAGAACAAGACAATCTTCGGAGCAGTAGCTTACCTAGAGCAACTTCTTGGAATTTTGCCTTTATGTATCGCATTAGCCTTTGTAGTCGCCAAATGGGAGGAACGCTACTTAATACTAGCATCACTATCTCCCTTAGTATTTGCATTTACAGTGTCCTTAACGGTGGATGTAACGGTAAATCACAAATATATAATGATGAGCTGCATCTTAGCTGGGATATTTATAGCATCTCTGATAACAAGGATACTTGACAAGAAGAAAGCGGTCTTTCGTTTCGTCGGAGTGTTACTTATACTGCTGATGACCTTAACGGGTATATATGATTTCACTACTATACTTAGGAAGAACTCAAGAGAGGGCAAGATAATACTTAATATGGAGGACCCTCTAACGGAATTCGTTAGAAATGAGAGTGATTCACAGGATATTTTTCTTACAGATACCTATTCAATCAATCAGGTGGTTTTCGGCGGAGCAATGCTATATCAAGGACATCAATATTATGCCTGGTCTGCTGGTTATAACACCCCCTATAGAGATATAATGGTTCGTAGGATGTACCAAGCAAATTCTCCGACAGAGCTTAATAATCTGGTCAGGGAGAATAAGATTAGATATATTATAGTGGATTACGGTAATCGTATCAGCGCGGAGTATATTTTGAATGAGGATAATATTCGTGCTACATATGAATGTGTATATGAAACTGGATCAGCTGTATGGGACATATCCATATTTGATACTACTAAGTATTTGATAGATGAATAGAATAATATTTGACTAACCCGCTTATGCGTGGATATCATAGAATCTATAAGAAAAGAGGTTGCAGATATGAAATTTAAGTATGTAATTGTAGGTGCTGGGCTGGCAGGACTGACATTGGCGGAGAGGATTGCTAATGAGCTAGATGAAAAAGTACTGGTTATTGAAAAGCGTGGACATATTGGCGGTAATGTATATGATTCATATAACAAAGATGGAATTTTAATTCATAATTATGGTCCTCATATCTTCCACACCAATGATAGGGAGGTATACTTATATTTGTCAAGATTTACCCAGTGGAATGATTTTTGGCATAGAGTTCTGACTTATGTGGACGGCAACCTCGTACCTATGCCTATTACGGTTGAGACCATAAATAAGCTATATAATCTTAATCTTAGCTGCCATCAGGTAGAGGGGTTCTTAAAGGAGCAGGCAGAGGATATTAGTGAGGTTAAGACTAGTAGGGATGTAGCCTTAAGTAAGGTGGGTCGGGATATATATGAGAAGATATTTGAAACCTATACATTGAAGCAATGGGGAGTTGACCCAGGAGAGCTTGATACTTCGGTTATATCCAGGATTCCCATTCGCTTAAATCGTGATACCAGATATTTTGCCGATAAATATCAGGGAATGCCAAGCCATGGCTATACTCGGATGTGTGAGAATATGGTCATGAATAAAAACATCAAAATCATGCTAAACACAGACTATAAAGAGATTATTGATTATATTGAATATGATAAAATGATTTATACTGGACCTACAGACGAATTCTATAACTTTAAGCATGGTAAGCTATCTTACAGAAGCATCCGCTTCCAATTTGAAACCATGGATAAAGAGGAATTCCAAGAGGCCCCGGTCGTGAACTATCCAAATGATTATGATTATACCCGTATCACCGAATTTAAGAAGCTAACTTGGCAGGATCACAAGAAGACTACTATCTGCAAGGAATTTCCTTGCTCAGAGGGTGAGCCCTATTATCCATTCCCTACAAAAGATTGTAAGGCGCAGTTCGCATTATATGAGGAGGATATGAAGAAAGAAGATAAGGTGATATTTTTAGGACGTCTTGCGGAGTATCGCTATTACAATATGGACGCAGTAGTTAGACGAGCATTAGATACTTTCTTAACGTTAACAGGCACCACTAAGAAGTAATGAACAAATATTCGTGAGCTTTCTTAATAAAGTGCTATTATTTTGTAATTGTGACTGACATCATTACAGGGTCTGTTTGAATTGACAACTGTACTGAGGAGGTAGTAAGGGGGAGTATGGCTAAGCTATATATTATTATTCCGGCATACAATGAAGAAGAGAATATTGAGTCTGTTATAGGCGACTGGTATCCGATTGTTGAAAAGATCGGTAATGGTAGCAGATTAGTTATTATTGATGATGGTAGTAGGGATTCTACTTACGATATTATGAAAGAACTAGCCAAAACCCGTCAGGCTCTCGAACCGCTTACTAAGCCAAATGGAGGGCACGGAGCTACAGTTTTGTATGGATATAAATTTGCTGTGGAAAATGGTGCTGATTATGTGTTTCAGACGGATTCTGATGGACAGACTATTCCTGATGAATTTTGGTCCTTTTGGGATATTAGACATGAATGGGATATGTGCATAGGTCAAAGGAAAGGGAGACAGGATGGAATAGCCCGTGTGTTTGTAACTAAGACACTTAAATTGGTTCTATGGCTTTGCTTTCATGTAAGGATAAAGGATGCTAATACTCCATTTAGATTAATGAAGACAGCTGTACTTAAGCAAGAGTTAGGTCTTATACCTGAGGGATATAATCTTTCAAATGTGCTGATTTCTGTTATTTATGCCAGAAGAGGACATAAGGTACACTATGGGCCAATAACATTTAGACCAAGGCAGGG
>CAZODB010000027.1:0-1517 GCA_964578425.1 uncultured Herbinix sp. | reverse complement strand
ACATTCCTGACAAGACTATCCTTTGTAGAGGTATCTCATGGATATAATCTTATGCTGATGATGACCGGAGCTTTTTCCTTTGTGCTTCCCTATTCTATAGTCTATAATTTACTGATTAGATATAGTGAGAAAAACGGTAAAAGATCAAGAGTAGGGGCGGTTATCGGAGGATTACTAGGAGGGTCTGGTGTATGTATTGCAGGTAATATGCATTATCCTATATATGGATTAATTATACCCGCCTTTAAGAATATCACAAGCAAAGTAAAGACTAGCTATTCTTATTGGTTTCCCAATGCTACTAGGTATATAGGATATAGTCCTGAGACTAATGATAAGACAATCCATGAATTTCCAGCCTATTCTTTTGTACTAGGTGATCTCCACGCCCATGTGACTAATATTTTATTTGTACTGACTTTGCTTGCCATACTACTGTCCTGGTTATATAGGCAAACTGATAGATATCGTGTTTCCAAGGGGATTAAGGAGGAAATCATTAATCCGCAGCTAATAATTCTAGGCTTCTTTATCGGATTGTTCCATACTACGAACTTTTGGGATTATCCCATATATTTTGTAGTTTCGGGGGCAGTAATTTTGTTTTCCAATATGATTGTATATGGCTTTAAGTGGAAGGCTTATTGGCTTACCGGTATTCAAGGGATTTTTATTTTTCTACTTGGAGAGCTATTTGCATTACCCTTTACTCTTCAATTTGACCAGATATCAGCATCTGCTCTTTTGGCAGAAAATCATACTCCCATATATCAATTTATGGTTTTGTGGGGGCTTCCAATAATAACTGTATTTGCATTTGTTATAATAACAATTATAGATAGTGTAAATAAAAGGGTAAAGGATAATAAATATAAGAAAAACAAGAAGAATAAGAGAAAACCCATATCATGGTTGCGTAGAATAGGCGATTTAATAGCTTCATATATGGTGTCGCTTTCAGATACTGATCTATATGTCATAACAATTGGATTATGTGCTATGGGACTGGTGATGCTACCTGAAATAGTTTATGTTAAGGATATTTATTCAGGGGATTATAAGAGAGCCAACACTATGTTTAAACTGACATATCAAGCATTTATCATGTTTGGTCTATGCTTTGGATATATTTACATGAGACTTCTACGGTATAAAAGAGGAGTAGCTAGAAGGATAGTAGCTTCCATATCCTTACTAGCATTTTGCTTAACACTACTATATCCTTTAAATGCTGTAAAGGGATGGTATGGTAATATTTTTGATAGGAATAGATATAAAGGAATAGATGCTACAGAGTTTATGAAGGAAAAATTTGAGGATGATTATCTTGCTACAGCATGGCTATTAGAAAATGTATCCGGTAGGCCAGTAGTGCTTGAGTCCAATGGCATAAGCTATAGTGACCACCAAAGGGTATCTGTTATTACAGGGCTTCCTACTGTACTAGGCTGGTATACCCATGAGCAGCTTTGGAAGTCAGGAAAGGACTTGGCAGATGATGCTGTGACACAGGAGCT
>CAZODB010000026.1:2439-16424 GCA_964578425.1 uncultured Herbinix sp. | reverse complement strand
ATTCGGTACCCGGTACAAGGCGAATCGGTACCCGGTACAGTATTTGCGGTACAGTACCTGGTTATACAAGTAGCTTCCTGATATTATTTATCTTTCTTTATATTCAAAAAAGTCAAAGTCAGCATTTATTCTTTGCCCTGACAGGTCTTGGCAGCATATTCCTACAAATGCACCGGTAAACCTATTTGGCACAGTATATTCATCAGATAGAACACTTGCATCAAATGAAGTTCCTATCTTAATCCATTCTTTGCCATCTTTAGAATATGAGAACTGAAGCATATGGTAGTCCACATCTACCCTTAGATATACTCTCTCCCATCCTTCTATAGATATCTTTGTTTTTATGGGCTCGTCAAATATCCCTGCATCCTTCTTCACGATATCTATAATCTTTCCCTTCTCTTCATGCCAGGTGATATGCAGATAATAGAAGTTGTTGGTATCATAATATGCCGATATGCCAGCCATTTGCTGAAAGGTATCAGGCTCGAATTCTACTACTGTAGTGGCTGTATAGCAAAATGCTTGCTGACGTCTGGCTATAAAGCTTTGATGGAACCTAGAGCCCAGAGAACCGCTTCCCCTTAATCGTAGATACCCAGGTCTTTCGCTTAAGGAGTGAAATTCATCACCAAGGGGCATCCTCAGAGTCTGAAAATGAATATTTAACTCAGCATTCTCAAAATCATCTCTTATAGGCTCTTCTTCCCATCTGACCTCCTCCAGGTCCGGTGCAGGAACTTTTACATGGGGATGGTTACCTCCTCCATCAACATACAGCCAATCATCATCATGCCAAACCATCTTCTGAATAGCAGACTCCCTACCTAGAATGCATCTACCTCTGTTTGGTAACGGCCTTCCACAAAGATAGGCCATATACCACTGACCATCCTGTGTCTCAACCAGACTTCCGTGACCAGCTCTTTGAAGCTCTAGCTCTGGACCTGTCCATGAGGTAAGTATAGGATTTTGCGGATGCAGCTCGTAGGGTCCCTCAAGATTTCTTGAACGGGCCAGGGTTACAGCATGCTTAAATGTGGTTCCACCCTCTGCAGTTATTAGATAATAATAGCCCTTCCTTTTATATATATGAGGAGCTTCTACAAGACCAAGCTCGGTTCCTTTGAATATATTTGTAATAGGGCCAACCATCCTTTTCTCCTCAGGAGAATACTCCTGAAGAACTATACCTGCGAATTTGTTCTTGTCTAATCTATGATCCCAAAGCTGGTTTACTAACCATTTACGTCCGTCATCATCATGAAATAATGATGGATCAAAGCCACTACCATTTAGAAATATAGGTTCAGACCAATCACCAGCAATATCAGTAGAAGTTACAAGATAATTATCAAGATCTCTAGGACCTGCATTTGTCCATAATCTTACATTTGTATAAATCAAATAAAACACACCATCATCGTATGATAGACAAGGCGCCCACACACCCTCAGAAGACGTAGCTCCTTTCATATCCAACTGGGATACTCTGTTAAGAGGTCTAGCTATTAACCTCCAATTTATTAGATCCTTAGAATGATGAATCTGCACTCCGGGGAACCATTCAAATGTGGATGTGGCTATATAATAGTCGTCTCCAACTCGAAGAATTGATGGGTCTGGATTAAATCCTTTCAAAATAGGGTTTATAATGTTTTTCATGTGCGTCCTCCTTATGCTGTTATCGGTATCTGTTATCGGTATCCGGTACAGTACCCGGTACGGTACCCGGTACGGTACCCGGTACCAGAATCCAGTACCAGAATCTTATCATATTTCTATATAATTAACCATATCTTCTATGCAAATACTTATTACTTGACATATTAATAAATTAGTTATAGAATTTTAGGTAATATGTTACATACTTTTCGAGAAAAGTAAAAAAATTACCACATTTGATGATGGTATGTCTCTTGGAAATTCAGACAGCACTTTAGTAAAGGTTGAGGCTGAAGTGGAGGTTATGAATTAGATAAGGAGTATAGAATACATGGATAGAGAGAACTTACTAAAAATCGTTGATGACAAAAGAGCATTATTTGGACTGTTCTTTTCATTCGACAACAGACTTCAAGCCGCTGGGGATTCATTTTATGAGGAAATAACCTGTAAGCAGTTTTTCCTACTGATTTGTCTTTTATTGTTTCAAGATAAGCCACCAACCTTATCTGAATTATCAGAGGTAATGGGCTCCTCTCATCAGAATATCAAGCAAATAGCTAATAAGCTTGAGGCAAAGGGATATGTACACACATATTTTGATGAAGATGATAGGCGAAAGCTAAGGGTAACTACCACACAAAAGGTTGTTGAATTGGGAGAAAAGTATAGAGAAAAGGAAGTTGATTTTTTAAATCGATTTTATGAGGGTGTTACAGATAACGAAATCGAAGCCACCTTAAAAACCTTGTTAAAAATCGAGAACAACCTAATACAAATCCGTGATGAGTTTAAATAACTAATATTATCTTACTATGTACGATACGAAACGACCCACAAGTACGCTGTGACATACTGAATAATGAAATTAGAAAGGGCATAGATATTGTCATATGTCCTATACAATGAAAGGCGGAATATATGATACTTATAATAACCGATAGTAAAGAAGAGGTTTTTGGTAGCAAGCTCTACAGATATTACAAGGATAATAATGCTGATGTTGAATTCATAAGTGCAAGTAATCTGGATATCAAGCCATGCTATGCATGTGGTGGCTGTACTCAGAAGACATTTGGAAAATGTATTGTAAGAGATGATATGGATAGTATAATTCCATTACTTATGAAATGCCAAGTAATTATATACACCTCTCCTCTGGTATATGGAGGCTTTTCCTATGAGATTAAAAAAGTTGTTGATAAAATGGCTCTAACAGGTAGTGTTTTCTATAGAGAGAAGAACAAGGAATTTGTTAAAGGAACAGTATCTAATATGAAAAAAATTATAAGTGTCGGCATAAAAGATAATGTCTCTGATAAAGCTCGAACATCATTTGAACACATACTAAGGGAAATAGCAATTATGATTGACATTAAATATTTGGCAAGAGTTTATAGTAAATCCTTCTCAGATCGAGATGTAGAAAAGTTTGCTATGGAGGTGAATGAGCTTTGAATTATATAATTATTAATCTCAGTCCTAGAAAAAAGGGAACAAGTAGGATGCTCGTCAATTATTTTGCCGATAGAATACCTACAGCTTCAAACAATGTGGAAATGTGTGATTTATATACATACCTGGATAATATGGATGGCCTCCTTAATAAAATTAGAGATGCTGATACCATCGTAATAATTGGTCCCTCTTATATTGCCACATACCCCGCAGAAACTATAAATCTCCTAATATCTATGGCAAATAATGATGGGGTTTTGCATGGTCAAAGCCTATATGGCTTTATTCAAGGCGGTATGCCATATACTCATACTCATGAGCACGGTATTAGATTATTGGAGAATTTTGCAGAGGAAAATGCAGTCATTTTCAAAGGTGGATTTGTCATGGGTGGTGGCGCTATTCTAGACGGCCAACCACTGGAGAAATTAATTGGTGCTAAAAAAATGGTTCCTGCTGTAAATCAATTTATAGAGCACATCATCAGAGATGAATATTCATCACAAGAATTATATGAAAAAACAATGCTGAGAATCCCAAGGTTAGTCACTAAGATAATGGCCACTGCAATGAATCATAAAATCAGAAAGCAATTTACTGCAAACGGCATAGACTACAAGGTAAACCCATATAAAGTTAATTAAGATTGACAAGATGAGGGGACTTCTTGCACATGGTTGTTAAAACCCTTGACTGTCTAACCATTCGGATAGTTTTTTCTCACGAAATGCTCTTTTTTTGTGGTCGTCCTTGTATTTACCTAATACTAATTCGTCTTTAATATTTCCATCGATAAGATATATTACTTTGCTTGCCCTAGAAGCTACCCTGGTATCATGGGTAACAATAATTACCGTTGTACCTTCTTCATTTATAGAATTGATGATATCCATTACTTCTCTTGTGGTGCTACTGTTCAGTGCCCCTGTAGGCTCATCTCCAAACAATACATCTGGGTTATTGATTAGGGCTCTGCATATAGCAGCGCGCTGAAGCTGTCCGCCCGAAACCTTTTTAGTATCATGACCTGCTATATTTAATATTCCTGTCATTTTCATTAAGCTATCTGCCTTGTGATTTACTTGCTCCCTTGACATGGTAGCAGCTTTAAATCCCGGAAGCACTATATTATCCCTGATTGATAAATTCTTCAAAAGAAATGAGTGTTGAAAAACGAATCCCATTTGCTTAAGTCTAACTTCACTCATTTTCTCATCGGAAAGCCTTGATATCTCCTTCCCACAGAGCTCCACCTCCCCGGATGTGGGTCTATCCATTCCACTTATATTATAAAGTAAAGTGGACTTGCCTGAGCCAGAGGGTCCCATTATGGCTGTAAACTCACCTTCATTTATCCTAAAGCTTACATTATTTAATACAAGAACATCCTCATAGCTTTTATGTAATTTTCTAACTTCCAATATAGTCTTCACTTTAATCCTCCATTCATATTAGAAAACTCTACCATTCAAATAGTCTATTCATTTATAATAGAAATAATATTATAACTTTTAATGGCCCTCAAAACTATTCTTGTTACAAGCAATATAAGACTCATAAGCAATAGTGGTATTATGATATACTCCATTGTCGAATTAGTTATAAGCTCTACTTTCTTAACACCCAATCCCATTATACCTAAAGCAATATTTACTATCTTATCGCCCAAAATGTTTGTTGCCAAGATACCTGAAATTATTGCAATAACTGAAGTTAAGCCTATTTTTATCATGTATTGGCACCTAATATCCTTAACTGAAAATCCAATAGCCTTCAATACTGCTATCTCAGATAAATCCTTTACCAATCGAAGCTTTAAAAATAAAACTGTAATAAGCATTACTAAGCATGAACCTATAATAACTATGGCATATACTATCGACCTAAGCTGTCTCGAAACTCCTCCCAGTGTCTGGTCAATAAACTCATCCATAGGATCTACTGATATTCCTGTCCCGAGCACTTTTGCCCATGCTTCAGCCTTGTTTTTAACATCGATATCGTCACTTAGATTAACTGAGAATGAATATTTGTGAGCATCAACCTCCGCAAAATCATACTTGGATTTAGCTGTTTTCCCGCCACTGGTAGCATCCTGATATATCCCAGATAGCTTAAAGTCTCGAACCATTTCATTGAACATTATAGAAATTATGCTCCCACTTTCTACACCCATCTCATCGGCATTTATATATGAAATGGCTATTTCATCTTGGCCCTGTGGAGCCCTACCGGTAAGATACTGTAGCTCATTGCCTGCTTTACTACCTACACTTATATCAATATTCATAGCCATCCTAGACGAATCCTTAGTCTTCACACGTATTGTTCTATATTCATTAAAATTTACTATAGAAGCATCATCGTTCATCAACTGCTTAACCTTAATATAGTTTGATTCAAGATTTTCACCATTTTCTACTTCTATAAGAATATCCTCCAATGAACTACCCATGTATGTAATAAACTCTGGTGCTTCAAAGGTATTAAGCAGATTAACAGGTATCATAATTAGCAGTACAGTAATTAGCACAACAGCAAACACAACCTTCCAGCTCTTTATCTTATAGAAAACCTCACGATAACCCATTATTAGGTTGACAGGAAGCTTTTTTAATTTATATAACCCGTCCTTAATTGCCCCTGTATTTTTCCCAAAGCCCTTTCCACTGACAATAGCATCAACCACTGAAAGTTTCTTAATTTTCTTTAAACTCTTCTTGCAGTAGTGATTAATAAGAAGATATACAAGAATGGCCACTAGAATAGAAAGTACTACTACCAGGGGTGACCAACCAACATCACCGAATGTAGTACTAATATGCTTTGTAATCTTACCGCTGCTAAGCAATGCGATTAAGTATCCTAATATTACACCAGTCATAGCAATCACTTTGTACTTATATAGATAGATATCCCTTATGTTTGAAAAGTGAAGTCCGATAGCCTTCATAGTCCCTATCTCACGTACATCCTCTTCCAAAGCTGCCATTATAGTAAATTTTATACATATAAATGAAATAATGATTAATAGTATACTAACCAGCAACAACAAAAACACTGTAACTATATCCGTCAATGCACTCAATAAAAAAATAATCGTATAGGTTACAGCCTGACCATTAATAGGCATTCCCCCATTCTCATAGGTGGTTTGAAAGGTTGAAGCAACTTTAGTATCGTTAAAATATACCTCAATAATATATTCAAGCTCACCAACTCTTCCATACAGCTCTTCAAAATCCTCATCACTTATAAGAACTCTAGTAGAGGATGCCATGGTGGAATTCATCTGAGCATCCAAGACAAACTCCTTAATAACAAACTCCCTCCTTATATCATTATTGTTCAAAATGACCTTATCACCTATATTCATCTCATACATTCCCTTTAAAATAATCGGGATTCCTATTTCACCCTTATTAAGAGTAACAATATTATGATTTGAATCCAAAAGTAAATCCTTATCTTTATTTTGCTTCACTAAGCCTATATCAAGTCGAAGGTCTGATAGATTGTAGGTGTCTTTCTCTGTTATTATCGAAAGATTTTCACCGAAGACGTCAATCATTGTAACTATTTGATAGTATGTGACCTGCTCATGTTCTGCCATGAATATGTCTATCTCTTCCTCATCCATATCCCCCTTATGCATTTGAAGAAAATGTGGCGGCTGGGCTGTATCATATAAAGCTGAAATAGATGTAAATGTCTGCACCGCCATCAACACAGAAGCGACTGCCAAAATAGCTGAAAGCATCATAAACAATAATAAAGCAATATTTATTGTCTTATTTCTTTTAAAATCATTAACAATCATAGTCCAGTTCATTGATATGCTCCTTTAAATTTCCTCATAAAGTGGTTATCTGAAACCTCTAGCATTATTTCAAATATAGAAATCAATGTAGGCATAATCTTGATTTTAGATTATGGTTAATACTGGTAACCAATCTGAGGCAAGTATATTGTATTAATTTTTATTTGTCAATAAAATATCCAACTCCTACAATCTAAAAACATTTATTTACTAATTTAACAATATACAGTTACTACTTCCATTAATTTAATAATGAAGCCATCTCCTAAGTAGGTTATAATTAAAAGGAAATTCAGTAAGAACGAGTAAATTAATGTCTGATACTGAATTTATATGTAACTCACTAATCTATACATAGCCAGGAGGTACTTCAAATGAAAATGAGGATTAGGTATATTACCTACATACTCGCAAGTATTGCAATAATTTCAGCAATATTTATTACAAAAGATAAAATAGTAGAAGCTGCTAATAAAGTATACTTAAATGAGACCGATTTAACACTGGAATTAGGACGTTATAGAACCTTGAAAGTCTATGGTTCCAAACAAAAGCCAACATTCAGATCTGCTAATAATCGAGCCGCTACTGTAACAAGCAATGGTAGAATTACTGCTAAGGGCTGGGGGAGCACCACAGTATATACTTATGCTGGTAACAGGACCCTTCGAACTAAGGTGACAATTGTTCAAATGAACAAAAAAAATGTTGCCCTATCACCAGGCAAAACCTCTCAGCTTGCTTTATGGGGATCTAATAATAGCACCACATGGAAATCAAGCAATGCTAAGGTAGCTACTGTATCCGATGATGGCCTGGTTACTGCTGTAGGCAATGGTACTGCTACAATTACTGCAAGATTTAATGGTAAGAATATAACCAGTAAGATAACCGTATTCAGTCTTAACCATGATTCAGTAGTATTAGAATACGGTGGCAGATTCACTGCTACTACTCCAAACCATGGCCGTATAGTAACACTTAAGGTTCAAGGTACCAAGGACAAGGCTACATGGTCCTCTAATAATACAAAGGTTGCTACAGTAGATAGCAACGGTAAAGTAACATCTAGAGGCCCCGGTAACGCTACAATTACCGTAGACATAAAGGGCTCTAAAATTACTACTGATATTAAGGTCTTACAGATGGAAGTTTGTATGCTAGAACTAGAAAAGGGTGAAACATTTAAGCTTAATGTTTTAGGAACAAATAGTGAAATATACTGGAGAACATTAAATCATACTGTAGTTATAGTAGACCAGGACGGTGTTGTCACCGGAGTTGGCCCAGGAATCACCAAGGTTATAGCTGAGGTGGATGGAAAGCTCGTAAGATGCATTATTACAGTTAAATAAAATATCGGTACCTGGTACCATTTACATTTTGTAAACTATTGTTTATGAAAGTTTACATTTTGTAAATGGTACCGGGTACCGATTTTACTTTCCGTCTACAAATCTTGTCACCATCATGGCACATACGGTATTACCAGATGCATTAAGAAGTGTAGCAGGAGCATCAATGATTGTACTTATAACTGCTATTACCGGTAAGGCAGCAGGAGGAAATCCGTATATACTGAGGATTAACATCTCTCCTATCATTCCACCTCCAGGAATTGCTCCCATAACAGCACCAACCAATAAAGAAACTACAAGTATTGATAAAAGCATGGGTATATTCTTATAATCCATGCCAAAGAGGCCAAATAGAAATACCACCTTAAATACTCCACCGACTACTGATCCATCCTTATGGGTATTTACACCTAAAGGAATAACAGTTTCTGCTATATCATCGGGAATTCCGATTTTCTTAGCAGCTTCCAAATTAACAGGTATTGAGGCTGCCGATGAGCATGTGGCTAAAGCGGTTACTGCCGGTGCTACAGCATTCTTCCAGAAGGCCTTTACTCCAGACTTCCCTGCCCCTACATAAGCATAGATGGAAAAAAATACAAAGTAGTATATAATGGAAACGACCAAATACATTAGGAATACCTTTAGATATCCTTCTAAGATCTGAGTACCCAGCTGGCCTATTATAGATGCAAAATAACAGGCCAATCCTATTGGTGCATAATACATTATTATCTTGATCATTTTCATCATAACAGCAGAGCCTGCATTCAGGAATTCCTTTATAACTTTAGCCTTCTCTCCTGCCATCGCAATGGCAATTCCGCATATAACTGATATCACTATAAGCTGAAGTAAATTACCCTTTGAAAATAATGCTGAGAAATCATTTACTGTAACGGTCTTTACAAGCTGCTCGGGTAATGAAAGCTTCTTAGCTTCTTCGTAAATTTCTCCATCTGCATCCTGTAGGATGGTTTGTATTGTGTCCTGACCTAACCCTTCTGTGGGGTCAACAATATATACACTAATAATTGTAATAACAGCTGATATAATCGCTGTAACAGCAAAGACAAGAGCAGTATTTACCATAATCTTTCCAAGACGTTTCATTTTGCCCATATTTGCTATGGACGAGGTCACGCTAAAGAATACAAGAGGTACGATTAGCGTAAATATTAGGTTTAGAAAAATCTGTCCCAAGGGCTCAAATATCCTTGCATCCGGGCCCATAATAACTCCTACAATTCCACCTACTAGGATTGATAGCAATAATACTAAAGGTGTGGCATAGCTCTTAATGAATTTCCTCATAACAATCCCTCCCTGAGTATCTATTTACTATATTATACTCGCATTAATCACTAAATCTATTGCAATTTATGTTAAATATATTGCAAATAATGCTATTATTAGCTACACTTTATATAGGAAATGGCAAAGACTAAACATATATTTCTTAGAAGAGAAAAAGTGATGTGTATGTGTGTAAAATATCTTACCGATAATATATCAATTATGCTTAGGGGGAATAATAGATTATGGAACTCTATGAACAAGAAGAAATGAATAAAAGAGGTTATCTCAAGGAGGACTTCATGTTCTTTAAGCTAAAGGATCAAAAAAAGAACGAATTTGAAGTTCACTACCATGATTTTAATAAAATTATCATCTTTCTATCAGGTGATGTTATATATATTATCGAAGGTAAGTCCTATAGATTAAAGCCCTGGGACATACTTCTAGTGGGAAGGAACGATGTCCACCAGCCTATTATTAGTCCAAATACTGCCTATGAGCGTATAGTCCTGTGGCTAAACCCTCATTTTCTGGATGCACATAATAGGAACAACTGTGACCTTCAAAACTGCTTCACCCTAGCTACAGAAAGAAAAATGAATATGATTCGTCTTAATAAGACTGACATTCCATCATTACAGCAGACATTGGATGAATTGGAGGAAGCCATACATGACAGCTCTTTTGGAAATGAAATATTAAAAAACTCTCTATTTATCCAGCTAATGGTCAAAATAAATAGACTCTTCTTTGGTATGGATATTAAAAAGAAGCTAGAAGACGTTCGTTACGACAGCAGAATAGAGAATATATTAAGCCATATAAATAATAACTTGGATAGCGATTTATCCATTGATTCTATCTCTAATATGTTCTTTCTCAACAAATATTACCTAATGCATTTGTTTAAGAAAGAAACCGGCTTTACTCTCTATAACTATATTCAAAAGAAAAGAGTAATTAAAGCATCAGACTACATTAAAAGCGGCATGCAGGCTGGCGAAGTATGCTCCCTATGTGGGTTTGGTGATTATTCTTCATTTGTCCGTAACTTTAAAAAGGAATTCAAGCTCTCCCCTATGCAATACTATAAGGAGTATACTAGATCCATTAATTAGTTGCTGTGGCAGTAAGCTGTAAGGACTTGCTATTGATTGCATTAGGTAGAACCTTTGTTCCGACCGGTGTTAGGACAATGTTTTCGGAGCATCGAGCTTTGTCTCCATACTGACAGGTAATGTAATACTATGGCCAATACTATTGGATCCATTACCCGCGATGTCCTTAAGCAGTGAACCAGCATCTATAATTATGTGTACATCAGTTCCTCCAAAACCAGCTAATCCTAGCATATCTGCATAGCCAATATTAATCTCAAGGGTATCTCTATTCTTTACAGAACCTGTAGATCCAGTATTGGCCATATTAGTCAGGCGATATGCCTTACCAACACTACTATCATAAAGTGTCAGCAATGTTACATCCACTAAATCACCCTTTTTCCCTGCCCCACTAACATTAATTATGAGCTGCTTCTTTACAGGATTAAAGTTTGCTGATGAATATCCTGATATAGTAGGTGCCTCATAGTCAACTACTAGCTTCTGATCTGATTTACCTATGACATATTCGTTCTTATTATTGTACAGCCTAATCTGTACCTCTCCACCCTTTGGTATCAGATTTTTAAGCTTTTCATTTGTAGGTGCACCATCGGATGTATTAAATGCTATTGTAGTATCTGTTGCTTTTATATCTTTATCTGTTGCCACAAGCTTAGAACCAATATATAGCTCGGCCCGACCTCCAGTTGCTTGACCTGCCTTGATGGTGGCTGAAGCTGTCATATAAAGCGTTGTCGTGTTTAATGTATTATTTATTATAGTAGAACCGATAGGTGTAACAGTAATATTCTTAGGGGCAGTAAGTGTAGGAAGCTCGACCTCAATTTCATCGTCATCAATATCTACACGAATATCGAACATCTCTGCTATATATTTAATTAATACTGTCATTTGCTTGTTATTTTTTGATTTGAATAACTCTGAGGATATATCAAGTACACCATTGATAGATACTGTTTCATTCTTAAAATTAATAAGAATCGTTATATCGTCCTTAGCTACAGTTAATATTCCATTCCTATAATCAACCTTAGCACCCATTCCTTTAGTTATTGGTTTGGTTGGAAGCTTAAATCCTCCATGCTTGATTACCGGTGATTTCTTTATATTGAATTTAACCTTCTTAGCCTTATGTTTCTTAGCTTTATTCTTTTGCTTCTCCTTCTCCTTCTTGCTGTCTTTTTCCTTATGATGGTTCTGGTGCTTCTCTTGTTTTCCTTTATTAAGTATATTAGCATATGCGGGAGTTATAAAGGAAAATGATAATACTACTGTAAGAATAATACATAATGTTTTCTTCACTCTTTGCTCTCCTTCCTTAGCGGTTCTCTGCCATATTAATATATACGTTATAACTTGCGGTAAAAACGGGGCAAGTGTATATGTAAAAAATACCATTATTATATTTTATGTAGAAACTTTATAAAAATGCATAAGTAAATAGCCCTACAAACTATCTGTAGGGCTATTTATTATATTTAATATTTGTTAGGAGGCGTTATTAAACAGCATAAAACTATCTGCCTGTCGGATATAATTCAAATACCTCTAATAATGTTTCGTAAATCACCCTTGCTGCTTCATACTGAAAGTCCTCATTAGATATCCTATCAAAATCACTCTTATTTGACATGAATCCAAGCTCAATTAATATCGCTGGTACAGTGTTATTGTGTACTACTGTATATCTTGCAGCCCTAGTTCCACGGTTCTTCGTCTTTAAGGAGCTAGAAAGGTTATTCACGAATAGCTTAGCAAAGGCTTCACTATTTAGTCCTGCATTGTTTCGCTTATTATTACTAGAAGAATAATAAATTTCTGTTCCGTATACTGATTTATTAGTATTTGCATTCATATGAAGGCTCACAAACAAGTCTGCACCAATCTTTTTGGCAAATGCAGCTCTGTCAGCTAAGCTTACGTCTACATCAGATTCTCTCGTATAATAGACCTTTAGCTGGTCAGGGTCTGTATTAAAGTAATCCTTACCTATTTCATATAAAATCTTGAAATTAATAGTCTTCTCTCTTGTATTATAATAGATTGCTCCTGGAGCCGATCCGCCATGACCCGGATCCAATATGACTATGTTCTTATATATATCTTTTGGATTAGCTACATTGACATATATATAATTTGAATCTACAGACATTTTATAGCCCTGGAGCTTTGATGTCGTTACCATAATCTCAGTTTCGTAATTTGAGTTTAAGAACACAGTGACATCCTTTATTACATTTGAATTAACAATAATCGGATTAGCGTCAAAATATGCTGTATAATCTCCAGGAATACGTATTGCAAACCTTTGCCTGTTATACTGATCCTCATGCTTGATCTGACTTACACTAATACCTGCAGGGTTAGGGATGATTAATTGATACTCGCTCAGTTCACCTACAGGAGAGCCGGGAGTTACTATAGGTATGTCGGATTCAGTCGGCTCCTTAGGAATCTCTGGTTGACTAGGAATAACCGGAGTAAAGGGCTTACCCTTTGCTGGAACCATAATAGTATATCTATTGTCTTCCTCTACAATATAGTATTCATTGTTGTCCTTTAATCCCAGGTATAAGAAAGCACTCTCTGATGTATTATATAAGTTCAAATAAGATATACTTTTACCATCATACAGGTTCATGTATTGATCACTTATGCCCTTTTTAACTCCAGGGATTTCTATAGAGAGAAGTCCTGACATTTCATTTATAGTAACATCAAGGTTTCTTTCTCCAGTCAAGGTTATATAATCCATTGTATCATTTGTTCCTAATACTAGCTCGTTCAAGGTATTAAAATATATAGTTACATAAAGAATCTGACCATTGGGTGACAATGACAAATCATAGGTATAGCTCTCTGGAAGAACAAAAAACTCCAGGTTACTACTCATATTATCTGAATTATAGACTCGAACATTATCAGTCATTCCTCCATAACTACTCCTTAAATAATAAGTATACTCCGTACAATTAGTATTAGAAATATTAAGGCGAATCTGTCTTCCAAAAGACTCTGAGGTTATGTTGCCAAAAGGAGCGCTTCCCATAATAGCATAGGTTTCAGTGTTCAGCTTAGTATTATTATTGTCTTTGGTTATAGTTAAAATACTACCCCTAAGATCATCTTGAATACCACTATCTATACTATGAATACCGCTACTTCTACCTATTAATTCTTTTTGAAGATCCCATTTTGAAATAACAGTACCCCTATCCCATTTAACAGCAGAATCACCCAACTCTGGTTCTTGATCCT
>CAZODB010000026.1:0-2339 GCA_964578425.1 uncultured Herbinix sp. | reverse complement strand
ATCCTTACCAGGTGCTTGATTGCCTTTGCCTCCAGGTGTGTTATCCTCTGTACTAGCAGATTCTTCATCCTTGTCGCTCGGATTAGGCTGTGGTTCTACCTCTTCTATCAGCTCATCATTTCTTGATGTGAATATTGAGGTCATGTTGTTTTTATCCCAACGATAATCAAAACCAAGGCAGGATGCAGTAATGCTACCAGGTACCATAACATAGGAAGTACCTACTTCATGATTAGTAACAATCATAGGGGCTGTGTCAAGAACAATAGCCCTGCCATTTAAGTGGGCAACCGGACTTCCTATCTTCATTTCTAATACACTACCATTTCTGGATAATGTTATTGATTTATCTTTAGAATTGTATTTATAATCCGCCTTAATCTTAGAATCAGCAAATACTCTCTTTGCTCTAAGCATGGCTGTGTTATTGGTGATTATACTTGGCATTTTACCAAGGTTGACATTTTGTCCATCAATAGTAACCTTTCCCTGTGTACCATTGTAATTGAATTTATCGCCATCATTATATGTAAGAAGCAAAGGTTCCTGTTTTCCTGCTATAGATACTGTGCTGGTACTTTTGTTCCATGTATAATCATACCCAAGATTCTCAAATACAAATCTTGTGGGAACAAGTATTTTCGTCACATTATCCTTAAGATACTTAATCTTTACAGGAGCCACCGGTGCAGTTACTGCTTTTCCATTAATATGAGCTGTTCTGCTACCAATATTCATAACAATGGTTGTACCAAACTTAGAAATAGTCACAGTTTGCGCTTCCTTATCATACACACAATCCGCTTTAACTGCTGACCTGGCGAAAACATCCTTATAAGAGACCAGAGCAATACTATTCTCAAGTAATCCGGGTGTACTATCAACACTGATTTTTTTACCATCATAGGTTACTTTGATCTGCGTATCATTATAAGTGTATTCTTTTTTCGTTGTGTAATTGTATATTCTAACTCCAGAAGCGGCGCTTACATAATTCTTAAATGCGAGCAGATGAATGCTTGAAATAAGCAATGCTATTATAAGCATTCCACACAGCTTTATAATACGGTTTTTCCGAAGTCTTTTATCCTTTGTACTGTAAAATATCTTTTGCAGACTAATATACATCTTAATGTCACCACTCCTTGCAAACGCCTAAGGTCTTTAGTTATCATCTTTATCCGGTTTTTTCATTCGTATAATTATTCTGTGGTATTATATATATTAATCTATATATAGCCACAAAGATCTTATATAAGATATTTATTACAATAGTGTTAAAAAGTGTTAAAACTGTGTCATTTATGTTTTTTATTAGTTTTATGATGTCAAATACCAAAAATCATACTTTTTACCCAGTAAAACATTCCTTAAAATAACATTGCAGCCATTAATTAGTAGGTACTACTGATGTAGATTCTTTCTTCAACATTATATTTAATTATTCTACAGCAATCGAAGAATTGTTCCTTCCAGAAAATATATGCTATTAATTATTACAATTAAGGACTATTTCATTCTATTCATATAGAATGGATAAATCTGTTTATATTTCTTATAATATATGTTAAACTATTATAAGTTCTATAATTACATAAGGAAAGGTTACTCAACTAAATGAAACTACAAAGATTAATGGGAGTAGTCAGAAGAGCTATTGATGATTACAAAATGATAGATGAAGGTGACAAGATTGCCGTAGGTGTATCTGGTGGTAAAGATAGTCTTACCTTACTTTATGCCTTAAGCGGCCTAAGAAGGTTTTATCCAAAGAAATTCGAACTAGAAGCCATTACTGTAAGTATGGGATATAAGGAAGCCGATTTTTCAGCCGTGGCGAATCTATGCGAGGAATTAGATATACAGTACACAGTTGTAGAAACAGATATTGCAGAAATCCTCTTTGAAGAGCGCAAAGAAAATAATCCCTGCTCACTATGTGCAAAGCTTAGAAAGGGAGCATTTAATAACAAAGCAAAGGAGAATGGTTGTAATAAAAAAGCCTATGCCCATCATAATGACGATGTTATAGAGACTATGTTAATGTCATTATTATATGAGGGTCGATTCCACTGCTTCTCTCCTGTCACCTATCTTGATAGAATGGACATAACCCTTATTCGCCCTTTAATATATGTGGATGAGCAGGATGTCATAAACTTTAAGAACGCATATCAGCTTCCAGTTGTAAATAACCCATGTCCCATTGACGGCTATACAAAACGCGAATACACAAAACAGCTGATCAAAAGCCTAGATAAGGACAACCCCGGTCTTCCTTCAAGACTCTTCACCGCAATAAGCGAGAGCAATCTACCAGGCTGGAAGTAATCCGTACC
>CAZODB010000025.1:6351-16523 GCA_964578425.1 uncultured Herbinix sp. | reverse complement strand
TTTAAATTGCTTTCTAAACTGCAAGGGAGTTAGGCCCTTTAGCTGTACAAATTTGCTTATAAAGTAATCAGTGTTCTTAAAGCCTACTAAGTTTGCAATCAAATAAATCCTTTCATCTGTACGTATCAGTAATTCGGTAGCTCGTTCAATTCGATAATTGTTCAAATAATCTTTAAATGACATGCCAAATTGTTTCTTAAAAATCTGACCCAAATAAGCCGTGTTCATAAAATATTTCTCACTGAGGGTCTTTAAGCTCAGATTTTTGCTATAGTCTTCTATAATATCTCTTTCAACTTCTTTAAGCACACCTCCAGAGGAATGCTGTCTTAGCTGATTGATATAGGCCGCAAACTCCAGGGCAAATTCCTGAAAATTCTTTATATTACTCATGACCCTTGTCCAATCATTCCCCCATTTATAAATAATTCTATGGACTTCCTCATGATCAATATCTGCATCCATCTCTCTTGTTAAATTGATTAAATTAAAGAGCAAATAGTTAAGATTTATTTTAATTATCTCCGACTCTCCTAGCCAGTTCTTAAAATAGCTATATACCGAGACTATATGTTTTTTAATCATTTCTATGTCATTTTCTTCTATGACACGGGTAAGGCTATCTAGTTCATCCTTATTCACGGGATATTTATCAGTGCTAATACTATTCTTTATATCATCATAATAAATAATATCTATATCGTTTGACACACCATAAAAGCTGTATATCATCTTAGCCATTTTATAAGAATTAGATATCGTTCGAATATCCTTCTCCTTCTGCCCTATGTATAGATTAATGCCGTACTTAACTTTTTCTTTAATATCTATACTCAATAATCGAATATACTCTCTTTCACTTAGCTGAACGGAATCTGATAATTTCCTAGCATAGATAAAGCCAATGGCAAATTCATTCTCGTTTCTTGACGGTTCTTTGTATACATGATAATGATTATTCTTCAGCAGTTCAATTAGTACATCGTAGAGATGATTTTGCCTTTTTATTTTCTCCTCATGGGAAAGTGTAGAATAACTTTTATCTGCTTGGTCATATTGTAGGAAAACATATCTAAGGTCAATATCATCAAATAAATTCTCTTTAATATAATGAAGACTTTCCTCAGTATAGACTCCAGAAAGCAGGTGTCCCAAATGATTATCATATATGATTCTGTCTGCAATTTTCTTGTTTTTTAGCTCCTTAATAAGGCGATCATGCTTTTTCTTATAGTCTACCAGTACACGAATCAACTCATCCTTTTGAACAGGCTTTAAAATATAGTCCTGAGCACCGTATTTTATGGCTTTTTTTGCAAATTCAAATTCATAGAAGCCACTTAATATGACAAAATGAATTCTATTAGTAATATGTTCATTTACATATTCAATAAGTTCTATGCCACCCATCTTGGGCATCTTGATATCAGTGATAATAAGATCAAAGTCCTGCTTCTTTAATAGCTCCAATGCCTCGATTCCATTGGCTGCCTCATCACAAACCTTATAGCCATACTGCTCCCAAGGGATTAATATACGAAGTCCTTGTCTAATGAACGGTTCGTCGTCAATTATCATAACCTTAATCATTATCCCTACCCCCCTTATCCTTAGTGTTTTGATGTGCATTTACAATCTTACTTAATGGCAGCTGAATCGTAATTCTTGTTCCCTTGTCTGGTTCACTATCAATATCAAAAATAATTTCCTGTTCACTATACATTTTAAATCGAAGAAAAGAATTTAATACACCTGTGCTGGATGAATTATTAAGAGACATACTATCGGCATTTGAGAGTATTTGCTTCAATTCAATCAGCTTTTCCCCTTCAATTCCCTGACCATTATCCTCGACTTGAATTATTAGATGATTTTTATCTTTTTTTATGGTTAAAGAAATCAGCCCATCCTTTGTACTTGTTTCTATCCCATGAACAAAAGCATTTTCAATAAAGGTTACAATGGTCAGTTTCGGAATCATATACCTTCTGCATTCTTCCATGACAGTTTTATTATACTTAAGCTTATCACCAAATCTATACCTTTGAATATTTATGTATTTATCAACAAAGCTTAATTCTTCATCAATGGTTATGTTATCATTGCCCCATGTCATGCTCTTCCTAAATAATATAGCAAGCTCTCCGATAATGTCAGCAGTTTCATACTCTTCCTTAATAAGACTTCTCATTCTTATAGCTTCTAGAGTATTAAATAAGAAATGAGGATTCACTTGGCTTTGTATGGCCTTTAATTCTGCTTGCTTTTTTGATAGCTCTAAGGCCTGCTTCTCAGTCTTATCCTTAAATACTACATCTATAAGGTTTCTTATTTTACGAACCATTAGATTATAGCTTAAGATAACCTCCCCTATTTCATCCTCACCTGTATAATCTTCAATCTCCTCAAATTGACCTTTTTTCACCCTGTTCATATGTGATACTACCAAGAACAAGCGTCTACTGATGGATTTTCCAACAAAATAGATTAATAGAGATGGCATAAATATATTAAGTAATACCAATAACAGGATGCCCTTATTCTCAAAAGCAACTGTCCAAAATGGAGTATCCTGGCTTCTAACTACGACTGTCCATGTCTTTCTTCCTGTAACAAAATCCTTTGACAGGGTATTATCATACATCGATATAGTGTCTGCTAGAGGATAAGGCTGCATACTATGCACTGAAAAATCATTTGAGAATAAAATATAATCCTGATTTTTTACATAGATATTAGCATCAATTTTTTCATTTAGAACATTCTTAAGCATAAGATTATAATCTATATCGATTTTAAGCACCTTTTCAATGCCACTAATACCAAAATTATTCATATTTCTTATAATACTAATGGTTCTGGCTGTACCGCTTCCTGTAGCGTTTCTCTTCATAACATCATAGTAGGTATATAGCTGAATATCCTCACCGCTATCCTTAAACTGCCTATACCAATTCGTATCCTCAATCGTATCGATAGTAGAGATTTTTCCGCCGTTAAGTATTGTGTTATTGTCTGCATATACCTGAACCTTGAATAATTTGCCATTGTTATAATTATAGGCTATGTTATTGATCTCCAAGAATTCCATATACTCTCTATAATATTCGGAATTATTCATATAACTTTTATTTAAAAAATCGTTCAATTGCCTGTCTAAATATATATTGTTAGTAAATAAAATACAACCTTCAATGATTTCATTTAGGTTATATGCAATACGGTCCATTAAGAATTGTTTTTCTTTGTTTTTTTCGGTCTTAAAATTATGATTCACAGTATATAGTATCGTAGCATCAGTCAAAATTATAGGAATTAGTACACAGAAAAAATAAATTAATAGTAATTTTATTCTTATTTTAAGATTAGCTATCTTCATTTTTCTCCAATCCCCAAAATCCGCCATAAGGGCTGTACCTTGCTTACCCTATTATTTATCATCATTTTACACAATAATGCTAAATATATCAAGTATAAGACAGATATGTCTTATTATATCGAGACTGTACAAAAATAGGGATACACAAGTATATCCTCACACACCGATATAAGTATAGCTTTGCTCTTATAGCTGTGTATTATGGTTATACTAGTGCGTCCCTTATAATTAGTAGAGAAGCTTATTGTATTTGGATAATCAAATCTATATTTTATTACCTTTATACTGGATTTCTTTGTAGTAGCCATGCCTTAGCACTAAAATCATGTGACAAATCACCATATTCTTCTATTATACTATAGTTGCTTGTCAGCTCTAGCTTAGGCTCCATGGAATTCTCAAATCTATGGGCGATTGCTAGTAGTTTATCCTCATATTCTCTCAGCACTAGCTGCTCTCCCTCCGGTCTATTATAGCTGGTAACCTTGTTCTCGCATTTTATCGTTTTACCATTCTTAATAATATCTGACACTGATTTATAAAATGCAATTCCTTCTTCTATTAGTCTCCATTGCTCATCGCTTAAATCATATATATCACCACTCAGGCACATTCTACCAAAAAATGTACTTATAATGGAATAGTATATTCTGGATTTATTATCATGCTTACGCATAACAGCCCAGATCTGACTTTGCGAAGGCTTAATTACTCTATGCATATTGGCTGCTATGATTGGAATGGAACTAATTTCGTGGGCATCAGAGAAGCTTGCTTGTGACGCTAATTCCATCATAGAAGGCTCTAATCTATGTCCTCCGCTAGAGCAATTCTCTATAACTATATCAGGTATTTCTTTCTTGATTCTTCCAAAGAAGTCCTGACTAGCTATAACTCTTTGCCTTAAGCCCTCTCCTAAGCTTTCAGCTCCATCACAACCTATACCTATAGTATCATTATAATCTACCTTGATATACTTAAAGCCGCCAGTCTTTAATGTATTTATAACCGCTTTACTCAAATAATCAATAACCCAGGGGTCGGACATATCCCAAAACCGCTTATCACCAACTGTAAGGACTTCCCCGTCCTTCTTAAGTAGGTGCTCAACATTATTAAAATGCTTCGAAAGCCTACCAACAGATTCAAATTCAAACCAAAGACCTGGTATCATTCCACATTGCTTGATATAATCTGCTGCTTCTTTTAAGCCCTTCGGAAATTTATCCAGGTTGACATCCCAATCACCGATGCTTGCCCACCAGCCATCATTTTTACCATACCAGCCAGAATCTATTACCAAATAAGTAATGCCCTTGTCTTTCAATTTATCAGCTATCTTCTTGATGTTTTCCAGACTGGGATTACCCCAAGTGGTACAGTATTCATTAAAAACTATACCCATGTCATCATCTATCGGTGATATATCCGGTTTTTGGGCCTCAACTAGCTTATTACATACGTCATAAAGCGATTTACCCACAGCCACCATAGCCTTAGGAGTCTTAAATATCTCTCCCTTGGATATATTCTTAAACCAATGACCGAAATCCCTATCAGCTATACCTGCAACAATTGAAATAGTCTCATCCTCTTTACACAATAATTCAATCTGCCAAGATGATGGAATATATAATTGAACTGCTGTAAATTCACTGGTTTCACTGTTCTCAAGCACCACTAAGGGGAAATACTTTCTTACGGGCATAGAACCAAGATTACCGAATTTCTCAACCCGCATACCGCATCTATTCCAAGAGGGTTCTAAATGCAATTCCTCAATTGTCTCAGTTCTCAGCTTGCCCTCAGCACTCCAAAAAGACTGTAGTCTGTGGACTTTATCGGCCTTGATGCCCTTTATAGCTACGGAGGACAGCATTTCTAATGTTACGGTCTCATCCCCTCTATTCTCCAAGCTTGTATAAACCTCAGTAGCATCCGCTCGTCTTTTTATATTAAGGGCTATATGATGGTTCCTTGAGTTTTTATAGGTGATTATATCTTCTTTCTCCGAAAGCTTTACAAGCTCTTTCGTGGATTGCCCATCGCATAATGTCAATCCATTTGCGAAGCCACCACTATGGTCATCTCCTCTAAGCTTTAATTCAACATAATATTCCATGTCTTTGCTCCTTTATGATATTTCATATGAATGATACTCTCTAAGAATAAGACATTTACCGCTTACTTTTATTACTTATTACTATAGTCTTATATTCTCTGTTATTAACCATTCCCTTGTAAGTCCCTTTGGGTTCACCTATAGTCAGCTTCTTATTCTTATCATCCCAGATCATTTTGCTAATGGCGTATTCGCCCTCTTCATATCTGTAGCTATTTCCTTCATCCTCATAAAGCTTAAATGTGCAGTCTCTACCTGAATAGACTCGAAGCTCCACCGGCGCATCAACAATCTCATCTACATAATTCATAGACTCTGTCATTGGCAGTATGCTACCAGCTTTCACATATAAGGGAATAGTATCGATTTGGGCATCTGCAATAATAACCTGTCCACCCTCATAATACTCATTTGTCCAGAAATCATACCAACCACTACCCTTAGGTAAATATACCTCTCTTGATTTAGGCGAATTCTCTATGGGCATAGAAGCCTTATCATAATACATAGGCGAAAGTACAGGGCAAACCAATAGACTATCACCAAACATGAATTGATCTGCTATATCCCTGGCTACCGAATCCTTGGGAAAATCAAAGGCTAGCATTCTATGCATGGTATAATCATCCTTCCATACCCTTCCTACCATAGAATATATATATGGCATAAGCTGATACCTTAAGCGGTTTGCCTTATGAAGTGCCTCGTAAAACATATCTCCTGGCTCACCATAATTCCACATTTCTCTTCTACAGTCTGTTCCATGACTTCTAAATATAGGCAGAAAGCTTCCGTATTGATACCATCTGGTATATAGTTCTCTAAATCCAAGATCATCGGTGGCTTCATCATAGTCACCATCCCAGAACCATTCATTTCCCTTCTTAACAAAGAAGGCTCCGATATCAAGAGTCCAGTAGGGTATGCCAGATGCACATAGATTTAATCCTGCTGCAATCTGATTTTTGAAGGTTGTCCAAGTAGCAGATATATCACCTGACCATAGAATTGCACCGTATCTTTGTTGGCCTGTGTAACCACTTCTTGTTAGGTTTATAACTCGCTTTTCCTTAGTAACCTCTCGCTGTCCCTCATATAAGGCTCTGGCATGATATAGACCGTATGAATTGGATAATTCTGCTGATATATGCCGGCTACTGGTCTCAAAGAACTCATGATACATGGTGCTTTGCTCGGGCTTCACTCTATGATTCCATTCTGGAGTAAAGGGTTCGCTGGAATCACACCACCAGGCGTCGATATCATGGCAAAACAAGCCCTCATTTGTCTGCTTCCAATATAGCTTTCTCCCTTCCTCCTTGTATGCGTCATATACATTACTTGCTGGTAAAAGCAAATTACTCTCTTTAAATTCTCTATAATTATCACATTCATGACTCATATTTGGCCAGATTGAAACCATAAGCTTAGCATTGTCATCATGTATTTCCTTCATCATTTGTGTAGGATCAGGAAATCTAGCCTTGTCCATGGTCTTTTGCCCCCATAATGATCCTTCCCATGAACACCAATCTAAAACAATACAGTCTAAGCCGATATTTCTGCGTCTATGCTCCTTAACAGTATTAATTAATTCCTCTGCTGTTTCATAACGCTCCTGGGATTGAATATATCCGAAAGCCCATTTGGGGAGCATAGCAGCCTTTCCAGTAAGATATCGATAACCTCCTACTACCCCATCCATACTTCCACCATATATAAAGTAGTAATCCATCTCTGTATCGGCCTCTGTATAGAGATATGATCCGAATTGGTTATCATTGAATATCATGGGACTATAGGTATCAACTAATATTCCATAGCCCTTACTTGATAATAGAACCGGAATAGCAATCTTCATATTGGCCTGATGCAGATATACTGTCTTTCCCCTAAGATTAAGATTCCCTTCCTCGTGTTGTCCTAGACCGTATAAGGCTTCATCTTCTTGTAGGTCTAGATACAACCTGGTTCTGTATAGCTTCTTGTCAAAGGTCTTTTCTGCTTCCCTTACAACCTGCTTGACCCCATCCGGAGTCTTAACCTGCTCTAAGGTCACATTATCACTGTCAATAATTTTATAGTAATCAAACTCCTCAAGGCTTTTACTCTCATGGCTTCTTTCCTTTAGTAATAGCCATCCAGAAGAATCATAATACTGTATCGAGGCTGTCTCTTTATTTATCACAAGGCATAGGCTACTGGTATTTAGCCTTATCTCTTCCTCAGTCTGAGTAAAATCCCAGTCGGCGAATGTTTCCCTAAATATTACCCCTGGCTTCTCCTCATCTGAAAATGTATCCCTTAGGGTATAAGAGATTCTAATAATCATAGCACTCTTTGGCTCTAGTCTAATGGTACCACGATCCGAATATAGAATAAGTGCCTCCTGTAGGCGCTTAACATCTGTAATTCTATTACTTGGTCTTTTTTGCACTGTTAACATATCTTCCTCCATACTAAATGTGTGATGTTTTTCATATATAAATGTGTGATGTTCTTCATATATAAAGGAGTGTTCTAATCTACAATATAAGAATGCCTATTAGTTACTGTACTCTAAAGTTCAGTACATTCCAACTCAAGGGAGGCAATATTATTTGGTCTGCAATCTCTATATCCTTGGGAACTATTCTGTCAGGGTTCTTAGAAGTGTTAACCGCAAGCGGCTGATCATCATGCATCTGTATATGCCTGATAAGCTCTACATTATCAAATCGCATATCACAATCTAATACAGCGCTGTCACGGGGACTTAAGTTTACAGCGAATACTGTTACCATTCCCTCATTATTATTATAAACCGCTGCTGTCTGAATAAATGGTTGCTCTCCAAATCCATCAGTATCTTTTAGTGGGCTATCTAGAGCCGATCGTAGAGTCACTCCATCAGCATAGGTTGCAGCATGTTGGAAGGGATAATAGGTTGTCTGTCTATAGGCACCATCAGAATCCACTCCAACCATGCTTCCAATCACGATAGATTGACAGGTGATTTTAACACGATCACATTTATTAATAAATGTAATGAGTAAACTTCCGAATAAAACAGCATCAATCAAATTCGATCTGCGTAACCTTTTACCTTCTTCAAGTGTAAATCCTGCTGCCCATTCTAATCCCTCTACCTTAGCGGTCTGACTGGATATAATGCCCCACTCATCAAAGCATATATTGATTGTTTTGTCTGAATATTTCATACCCTTCACATAGTCTGCAGCAGCACATACGGTATCAATAAACCCCGCCATATCCTGGGCGATACAAGGCAAATCCTCAGGTGTAAACTGCGCAGGGAAAACAGTCCCCTTAACACTTTCTGGATCATAGCTATAATAGCGGTGTAGCGATAGGTAATCTACATGGTCATAGCAATGCTCTAATACTATACGATCCCATTCAGGATAGGATGGATGACTCTTATCATTTGCACAGCTGCCACAGGCCACAAGCTCTATGTCAGGGTCAACACATCTCATTTGCTTGGCAGCTTCATAGGCAATACGGCCATATTCCTCGGCTGTTTTTTCTCCCATTTGCCATGTACCATCCATTTCATTACCTAAGCACCACATCTTTATATTATGAGGCTTATCATAACCATTTTTCTTACGAAGATCACTAAAGTATGTTCCGCCCTCCATATTGGTATACTCTATCTCATAGGATGCCTCCTCAGCTGTTCCCGTACCAAGATTGACTGCCAGCATAGGCTCTGCCCCAATCTTTTTTATCCAATCTGTATATTCATCAATCCCCATCTGATTAGACTCTATACTTTTCCAAGCTTTATCATATCGTACAGGGCGATTTTCCTTTGGACCAATCCCATCCATCCAGTTGTAGCCGGATACAAAATTACCACCGGGATAACGGATTGCAGTTGATTTCAAATCGCGCATCAGCTCTAGAACATCCTTTCTAAAGCCCTGTTCATCAGCAGTAGGATGGTCTGGATCATATATACTGCCATAGACGATATTACCTATTGGCTCAATAAAGGTACTAAAGATTCGTTTATCCACCTTTGCAATTGTAAAATCCTTATCTAGCTTAAGTCTAGCTTTCTTCATAGTCTTCTTTCCTCCTGTTGGTATTATATGATTATGATTTGTACTTCAAAAACAAAGTCCTCTTTGTTAAGTTGCCACTTACTAGCAAGTGGTGGTCCACAAATGGCTGAACCACATCCGCTTTGCATATAATCCAGGCATAGTATAGTGGCTCCGGACTCTACAAGCTGGTAGTTATGCGTCTTTTTCTCTAATTCCTCCTGTGAATAATGGGATAGATTAAAGGTGAATGGCATATTCTTCTTTGTTACAGCAAGCTTTCTTATATCACCTTCTGATAAGATAATATATTCCCCTCCAATATGACTACCATTCTCCTGGGGTCTTGTATAATCCTCATGCATATCTTTAACTTGATTAGTAAAAGATCTCTTGGTACTGGCTATATGCTTATCCACATAGCATTCCATAGGACCATTAGCATAATAGTTCACATCTTCAAGTTCATTTTTCAGGAAGAAACGCAATCCAAATCTAGGCAAGAAGGGTAATTCCTTATTGCATTTTACTGCATCTATCCTGATATCTATCGCTCCATCACCCTTTATACTTATATCCATATCAGCTTTTATAATTGGCTCATATCCAAAGGGAGCTA
>CAZODB010000025.1:3631-6251 GCA_964578425.1 uncultured Herbinix sp. | reverse complement strand
AGATCTTATCGGTCTTATGACGTTTTTATAGTCTAGCAGTCCGGTATGGGGTCTTCTATCTGGATAAACCAACCCATCCATGCAGAAATTACCGTCATGGAACTTCTCACCGAAATCTCCACCATAACCATACTTCGCCTTTCCATTTTCCTCTCCCATATATATTCCATGATCACACCATTCCCATATAAACATGCCTATGAATTTATCGTACTTTTCCATTAGCTCAAAGTATTGCTCCAAATCTCCGGGGCCATTTCCCATAGCATGGCAACATTCACATAGCATAAAGGCCTTTTTAAAGTCAGGATTAGCTACGATTTTTTCTAGGTTATCAGGATGCTCATACATACGGCTTACAATATCCAGCATAGAGGTATCGTTCTTGTGACCTCCTGTTTGATGGACCTCTCCTTCATAATGAACATATCGATCTGGATCAAATTCCCCTACAGCACGGGCAGCCTTCTCAAAATTTGACCCATAGCCTGCTTCATTACCCAGTGACCAGAATATAATTGAAGGATTATTCTTATCCCGTTCAACTGTCCTCATAACTCTATTCATGATAGGCTCTGCAAATCGTTCATCCTGAGCAAGCAGACCATATGTCTTATCGTATCCACCACCATAAAGCATGACGACTCCATGGCATTCTATATCTGCTTCATCGATGACATAGAAACCCATCTCGTTGCAAAGCTTATAGAACCAGGGGGCATTGGGATAATGGCTGGTACGTATAGCATTTATATTATGCTCTCTCATCATCTGAAGGTCTATAATAGCCTGCTCTCTTGATATTGTATATCCAGTATGGGGATCACTATCATGGCGATTGACACCTATTAGTTTGACAGGAGTATCATTAATCAGTAATATCCCGTCCTTTATAAGGCAGGTTCTTACACCCACCTGCTCGACTATGATCTCATCCGCTGTCTCAAGGACCAACCTGTATAAATTCGGGGTTTCTGCAGTCCATAAGGAGGGGCTTGACAAAGATATGCTAAACTCACCATCTATCACCTCTGTCTCTCCTATCTTGCTTCCCTCTTGATCATATAGGGTGCCCATAATACTAGGTAGCGAACCGCAGACATCCACTGTGCCATATACTTGGGCTTTCCTAGTGGTAGAATCGTACTTTGTTCTAATAAAATAATCTCTTATATGATTTTTCGGACGATATAACAAATAAACATCCCTAAAGATCCCTGACATTCTAAGCTTATCCTGATCTTCTAGATATGTTCCATCACACCATTTTAGGACCAGAACCACCATATAATTACTGCCATTTCTCACATATTTGCTAATATCAAACTCACTCATAAGATGTGAGCCCTGGCTATAGCCGACAAATTCCCCATTAACCCATAGATATAGACAAGAATCCACTCCATCAAAGCATATATTAACAGCCTCATCATCCTTCTTGTCCACCTCAAAGCTAAGGGTATATAGACCAGCGGGATTATCATCCGGTACATAGGGTATGTCAAAGGGAATCGGATATCTGACATTGGTATACTGATGATAGTCATAGCCTTTCATTTGCCAACAGGAAGGAACTTCTATCTCCTTAAGGCTCTTTGGTTGTTCCTTATAAAAGTTATCCGGCAATTCATATATATTATTATAAAAGCCAAACTGCCATAAACCTGAAAGCATATGAAGTCTTGAGCTATCTCCACTTTGTAGCGCTTCTTCCTTTTCCTTACTACCATATGGGATATAATAAGACCTATTCTTTTCTGTATTGACCTGTATATTCTCTAGGTCTTCATGATATTGTTTAAACATTGGTTTGCTCCTTTCGATACATAATATATTTTATTTGTTCTTATTTTCACTTTTATTTGTTTTCTTATTATTACTTGTATATAATAATATACTATCATATTACTTTAGCAAAAAACATGTAGTAACTAATATTTTCAAATATAACTTCAAGTTATATTATATAATACATCAATAACAAAAGGATACTACATCAATAACAGTACAAATCACTAAATCAAATTTACGAAAGGTTGATTAATATGAATAATAATAAAAAGATGAAACTCTGGTATGACAAACCCGCCTCTGAATGGGTCGAAGCTCTTCCTCTCGGTAATGGTAAGCTTGGAGCCATGGTATATGGTAATCCCTTTGATGAAATAATACAGATTAATGAAGAGACCATATGGAGTAAGGGCGAGAGTAATTCACTGGATTCTAATATCAATGATACTATTTCCAAAGCAAGGCAGCATATTCTAAATGGCAATCTTAAGGAAGCAGATGAGTTAGCCAAGAAAGCATATAAGGGTAATGATCAGGGCTCCTATCAGACTCTCGGTAATATACATTTGAATATTAGTTATGGTGAAGATAATGATAGTGTCCATACTTACAGAAGAGAGCTTGATCTGGAAACTGCCATCTCAAGAGTAAGATACAGTATCGGTGGAGTAAATTATCGTCTGGAAAGCTTTATTAGTGCTATAGATAATGTATACGCCTTGTCTATGAGCTCTACCGATGGTCTAACCATTGGGCTAGATGCTTTCCTATCTAGACCTGTAGATTGTGATATTACAGAGGGCCCACTTCCTCTTTCTCTAATGATGAA
>CAZODB010000025.1:0-3531 GCA_964578425.1 uncultured Herbinix sp. | reverse complement strand
AATCTATTTAATAGAATGGATATATTCCTAGGAGAGGATAAGCTCTATGATTTCGTTCCTACAAACGAAAGGCTGATGAGAGTCTCTGATGGTAGTATTGATAGCTCACTTGTTGCTCTTTATTATCAATATGGAAGATACTTGCTTATCTCCAGTAGCAGACAAGATTCTTCTTTACCGGCAAATCTTCAGGGTATATGGAATAATAATGTGTTTGCTCCTTGGGGAAGCAGATACACCATTAATATCAATACAGAGATGAATTATTGGATAGCTGAGCAATGTAATCTCTCAGAATGCCATGAACCATTATTTCGTCTTATTGATTTATTGAAGAATAATGGGCGAATCCTAGCTAGACAAATGTATGACTGTAGAGGTTTTGTAGCTCATCACAATACCAATATCTGGGGAGATGCATCCCCTCAGGATTCTTGGCCCACTTCAACCTACTGGCCAATGGGAGCGGCTTGGCTCTGCCTTCACCTGTGGGATCGTTATGACTATACCCAGGATAAAGTTTTTCTTGCTAAGGCATATCCTACTATGAAGGAAGCATGCGAATTCTTTCTTGATTTTCTTGTTAAGGATAAGCACGGCCGGCTTGTAACCTGCCCTAGCTTATCACCAGAGAATATCTACCGTACAGCAGATGGCTACCAAACAGCTATCTGTGCCGGCCCAACGATGGACAATTCTATATTACGGGCACTGTTTGGCAAGACTGAGGAGGCAGCTAATATATTAGGATTAGATTCTGATTTTAAACAGGAATTAATCGATACAAGAAATCAGCTTCCAGAGTTAAAAATAAGCCAAAATGGTACTATCATGGAATGGCCAGACGAATATGAGGAAATAGAAATAGGTCATAGGCATATATCTCATCTCTTTGCACTATATCCTGCAGAGGAAATAACAGTTGATAATACCCCTAAACTAGCAGATGCCGCAAGGAAGACTCTGGACAGAAGACTTTCCTATGGCGGTGGACATACAGGCTGGAGCTGTGCCTGGATAATTAATATGTGGGCCAGACTATGGGATGCTGAAAATGCCCATAAATATGTTCAGATGATTCTTGCCAATTCAACCTATCCGAATCTTTTTGATGCTCATCCACCATTTCAAATCGACGGTAACTTCGGTGCAACAGCAGGAATCACAGAAATGCTTTTGCAAAGCTATAAGGGTGTGCTTCATCTGTTACCTGCCTTACCTAGCGAATGGAAGAAAGGCTATATAAGAGGTATCAAGGCTAGAGGAAATTATGAGATCGATATAGAGTGGGAGCAAGGACAGCTTGTAAAGGCTGTAATTAAGCCCGGCAATACTACATCTGCAAATAAGGACGATAAGGATTTAATTAGGCTAAAATATAAGAATAGCAATAGCCTTACAGTGAAGCTTGGGGAACAGTCTCTTCCTTATAGTATAGAGAATGATCTCATAGTCTTTGAAGCGCAAGCCGGTGAGGAATATGTAATTCTAAACCAATAAAGTAATACACACATGTCGATAAAACTCTTCTAAATAAGGATATAAGGTGATCAAATGATTAATATAAGTTATGTAGAATATGATGCCAGACATAAGGACAACTTCGTCTATGATGTACCTGAGGGTCATAATAGTTGGCTTCTAGTTACAACACAAACACAGGCGATATTCTATGCTAATAACGAATATCGTCAATACCCTCCTAATTGCGCAATACTATATAAACCTAACCAGAAGATTTATTACAAAGCTAGTGAAAGCCAATATATAAATGACTGGATACGATTTGATACTGATGAAGCCTATATAACGAACTCCCCCTTACCAACCGGTGTTCCCTTCAATATTCAAGACAGCTCGTATTGCCATATGATCTTTAAGCTACTGGTTACCGAGCACATTCTGAATAACTCCTTTAAGTCAAGCTCTATTAATTATTTATTGCGTTTGCTATTTAATAAACTATTAGAATCATATGACTATAAGGATTTAGGTGAATTAGATAAAAAACTATATCAATTAAAGCAAGATATATATCAGCATCCAAATAGAACTTGGAATGTTAAGGATATGTCTACTAAACTTAATATTAGTGTGGGATATCTAGAGAATATATACAAGAAAACCTTTGGTGTTACATGTATTGAGGATGTAATAAATAGCCGTATAAATATGGCTAAGGAATATCTAACCTATCGTCAATATTCGATAAATGAGATTATTGCCTTCTGTGGATATAATAATGTAGAGCATTTCTATAGGCAATTCAAAAAGGTCACAGGAATGACACCGAATCAGTATCGTAATATTAAAAACAAATAATATATAAATTGGCTATATTGCAATACATCATAATTATATGAATATAAGTCATAAGCACTAAGATGAAATAAAGCTTAATATAATAAAAAAGTATTTATTATAATTAGTCAGTAAATTGGCTAAACTAAGAACATTTAACAATATTATAATCTATAATAAATATTTTATTTAAGCAGATAATATCTTCTCATATTTCTTATAATATAATATATAGGTTAATTATTGTTGCAAATAGGTCATTGATGTAAATACATTTAGACAGTATCATACTAGTATTATGCATAAAATTATAGCAAAGTTTTTATTCAATATGACAAAAACAGACTACAGGAGGAAAAATGAATTCAATAAGTAAACGAAAAAAAATAAGGGGATATAAAGAGTTTCTATTGATTCTACCATTTATTGTATTAGTATTAATTTTTTCATATTATCCTCTATATGGATGGATATATTCATTCTTTGATTATCAACCACCATTGGCCTTTTCATGGGACTCTTTTGTAGGATTGAAGTGGTTTAAGATATTATTCAAGAATAAATCCTACGTTAAACAGACCTTACAGGTTCTTCGAAATACCTTTGCTATGAGTGGTCTTTCATTTGCCTTTTCTTGGCTTCCTATGTTTTTTGCCATCTTCCTTAATGAGATTAAAAATATACGTTATCGTAAGTTTGTTCAGACGGCTACAACCCTGCCCAACTTCATCAGCTGGGTATTGGTGTATTCTATAGCCTTTCTACTTATGAGTAACAACGGTATGTTTAACTCCCTAGGAATGGATTGGGGCATAATAGATAAGCCTATTGATTTTCTGAAATCAAATGAGCATGTATGGTTTAAGATGTGGCTATGGCTCACATGGAAGAATCTTGGATGGGCGGCAATCATGTATATAGCAGCCATCTCCAGTATCGACACTGAGTTGTTTGAGGCTGCTAAAGTTGACGGAGCAAGCCGGTTGAGGATAATACGACATATCACAATACCTAGCTTACTACCTACATTTTTTGTTTTAATGCTACTGAACATCTCTAACTTCCTAAATAACGGAATGGAGCAGTATTTTGTATTCCAGAACTCATGGAACAGAGAGAGTATACAGGTTCTTGATTTGTATGTATATAATCTATCTACAAGTAAGCCACCTGTTTATTCAGTATCAACAGCACTTAGTATGTTAAAGAGTATTGTAAGTCTAGTTCTTT
>CAZODB010000024.1:0-16612 GCA_964578425.1 uncultured Herbinix sp. | reverse complement strand
CAACGGAGGTTTTACCTCCAAGTAAACTAAAATATGATTCTACATCAACGGAGGTTTTACCTCCATTGCATATTTTAATATGATTCTACATCAACATATAATATTATCGCACATATTTTACTATTTGGCATCATGAACCTCTCATGATTAAAGTCACGGGTGTTCTTCTTGTGTTAATAAAATCAAAAGGATAGATAGTTAATAAATAAATCATTGAATTCATCTACATTAGATAAATGTATCTCCTCTGCAGATGATATAATATGCTGCATCTTATTAATAGCTTCAGAACCCCTTAAAGAATAAATTGCTCCGGATAGTGAAGTGTTGCCAACCGCCTTGACCTTGCCCATAACAGCCTCAGAAAGCAAACCAATCACAAGTGCCTTCTCTATATCTAGGTGGTGTCCAAAGCCTCCTGCTATATATACCTCATCTAGCTCTTCATAGGATAGACTAAAGCTCTTTAATAATATTTCCACACCTGCCCGTATGGCAGATTTCGCCAGTTGCAGCTCTCTGATATCCTTCTGGATTAGCTTCATACCAGCTATTGGGTATCCGCTATCAAAATATGTATCCATAAGAAGGCCAGAGGAATCTATAATGCCCTCCTTAAGCAGTCCTGATACCAGTTCAATTAATCCTGTCCCACATAGGCCCACAGGGGACTCATCATTTATTGTTTTATAGCTTAATACTTTATCCCTAAAAGAAACATTATATATGGCACCAGGTATACTAGCCACACCGCAGGATATATTTCCCCCTTCAAAGGCCGGTCCTACCGCTGTGGAGGTGACCAATAACCTTTCCTTATGGCCAAGGACTATTTCACCGTTAGTACCTAAATCTATAAAAAGGCAAGGCTTTTCTTTATGAAAAAAGCCACAGGCTAATAATCCTGATGTTATATCACCACCCACAAAGACTGAAATACTGGGTAAAATCATAGTAGGGATTTTATCATCTATAGCTAACAAATCATCAGAGTAAACTTTTATTGTGTCTAGATTAACTGATGTAAAAGGATAGGACCCAAGGCTCTCACAAGGATATTCCATAAGTAGATGTATCATTGTAGTATTTCCTGATATTATTATCTGATTAATGTCACACAAGTCAATATGTCTTTTACCTGCCAGTATATATATCCCGTTTCTAAGCTCTTGCCTAATCAGATTTGAAAGTTCTTTAAGCTTACCCTCATTGGCAGCTTTGATTCTAGATACCACATCTGCACCATATATCCTCTGTGGATTATTAGCCGTATACTTATCTAAAATGCTTCCTTCCGATAAGGATATTATAGCAAAAGCTAATGTTGTTGTTCCTAAATCAATTGCTAGAGCATAGGGTTTGTCCTCATAGAAAGAAGTCTTATCATGGAATATACCCTCCACATAAGACTCACTACCAGCTTTATAACTTAAGGTATCTGTAAGCACCTTGTAATCTTCATTTATTCTTGAGCATAGCATAATGGTACAGTCCATATCAGGATAAGCCATACATGCCAGCCGATATCCCTCCGCCAGCTCAGTCTCCGAGAGCATATCCCTATCCTGTGAGCTTATATCCAATGCTCCTTCTACAACTCGGATTAGACATTTTCCACATGTACCCATACCCCCGCATTCATTAGATATGGTTAGCCTGTTTTTCACCAGAGCATCAATTAGCTTCTCTCCTTTAGACAGATACACTATGGAATTCCTCTTGTCTATAGAATTTACTACCTTTATAATAATTTCCTGCTCCATAATCCCACCGCCTAAGCTTCTTTGATATATCATTTGATACTTTACTGATATATCTTCTAAATCCCTATATCCATGAATTCCTCAGGGGATAAATTAAATGAACTCAGATTAATATCCCTATCCTCATATGTAAGAATACTTATACAAGCATTCTTCAATCGAGTCTTCCCGGAGCCCTTATCACCCTTAGTGAGTGCCTTAATTACAGAATTTATAGCTGCACCATGTGATACCATTATAATATCCTGCCCACTAAACTTTACTGCATATCTATGAATGCAATCTATAAACCTTTCACCCACCTTTTCCAATGACTCCATAGTTTCTTCATGGTCAAAGGTATCAAAATACTTCCTACGATCATAGGTCATGCCCGACATCTTGCCAAAATCCCGTTCTATCAAGTCTTTATCTTCTATAACCTCGGTCTGTACAGTTCGATCTGATATAATATTCGCCGTCTCAAGAGCACGAAGCAGAGGACTGGAGATTATGTTCCTTATACCTTTGTCTTTTAAGGCTGTTGCACACCTTAGCGCTTGCCTTCTTCCTCTTTCATTAAGTGGTATATCCTCTCTACCTTGAACCCTTCCCATGAGATTCCAGTCTGTCTCTCCATGGCGAATTAAGTAGATGTTCATAATCAGCCCCCCATCTAATAATGTATATGGTTAAAGCACCTTTTGTTAAGCATTTGAAGTAACTATTTTTCCATTAGTCGAAAGGATATCCATTACCCTTCTCATAAGCTCTTTACTGGGCTCCTTAGTATCAGTAAGCTTATAATCAAGACCCAGCTCCTCCCATTTGTACTCACCCATCTTATGAAATGCTAGAAGCTCAATCTTCTCCACATTGGGGTAGTCATCTAGGTAGTCCGATAATTTCTTTATATTATCTAGATTATCTGTAAGCTCAGGAACTACAATATATCGTACCCAAGTCCTTATGTTTTTCTCCTTAAGATAGTCTAAGAACTTCAATGTTGGACTTAAGTGCACTCCAGTTATATTTTTATAGACAATCGGATCATAATTCTTAATATCTAACAAAACCACATCCATATAATCTAAAAGCTCTTCTACTGCATCATTATAAATATATCCTGAAGTATCTAAAGCTACCGATATTCCTTTACTTTTACACATCTTGCTTACTTCAAGAATAAAATCAGCCTGCAAGAGAGGCTCACCGCCTGTGAAGGTAACTCCACCTCCGGAATAATCCATGTAGGATTTGTATTTAATTATTTCTTCAAATAATCTATCAGGGGTGTATTCATTACCCTTGTTCACATCCCAGGTGTCAGGATTATGACAAAACTGGCATCGTAAAGGACATCCCTGCATAAAGATCACAAAACGTATCCCCGGTCCATCCACAGTTCCAAAGGTTTCTAATGAATGTATCCTTCCAGGCTTAGCCATAGGCCATTCTCCTTTCTAATATCACCCCCGTATAATGAGCCTAAACTCATTATACGGGGTGTGGGTCAAGTAATCTCAATATATACACACCCTATTATTCTTATCTATATTCAGTTTTATCTCTCGTGGAAAGTACGGTGGATAACATCTAGCTGTTGTTCTCTGTTCAGCTTTACAAAGTTAACTGCATAGCCTGATACACGAATTGTTAGCTGAGGATATTTTTCAGGATGATCCATGGCATCCATTAGAGTCTCACGATCAAATACATTTACATTGACATGATGTCCCTTATCATGGGTATATCCATCCAACATTCCTACTAGGTTATTTACTCTGTCCTCCTCATTCTTTCCTAATGCTTTAGGAACAATAGAGAAGGTATATGAAATACCGTCTTCTGCATGCTTGTAAGGTAATTTTGCTACAGAAGCCATCGATGCTGCTGCCCCATTCTTATCTCTACCATGCATAGGATTTGCACCTGGTGCAAAAGGCTCTCCCATCTTTCTTCCATCAGGTGTGCTTCCCGTCTTCTTACCATATACAACATTAGATGTAATGGTTAAGACTGAAAGTGTGTGCCTAGCATCGCGGTAAGTCTTAACCTTACGAAGCTTGTTCATAAACTTCTCAACTAATTCAACCGCAATCTGATCAACCTTTTCATCATTATTACCAAAGGCAGGATAATCTCCTTCTATCTCATAATCTGTTACCAGACCATTCTCATTGCGAATTACCTTTACCTTAGCATATTTTATTGCTGATAAGGAGTCAGCAACTACCGACAAGCCAGCAATACCACAGGCCTGAGTCCGAAGAATCTCTACATCATGAAGTGCCATTTGTAGATTCTCGTAATTGTATTTATCATGCATATAATGAATTACATTTAGAGTGTTAATATATAGCTCAGAGAGCCAATCAAGGGTCTGATCAAGCTTTGATATTACCTCATCGTATTCAAGATATTCACCGGTAACAGGAGCAAACATCGGTGCAATCTGCTCACCTGTCATCTCATCCTTACCGCCGTTAATGGCGTATAAAAGTGCCTTAGCAAGGTTTGCACGGGCTCCAAAGAATTGCATCTGCTTACCTAGTTTCATAGCGGATACACAGCAAGCAATTCCATAGTCATCGCCCCAAACCTCCCTCATAATATCGTCACTTTCATATTGGATGGAGCTGGTATCTATAGACACCTTAGCACAGAACTTTTTAAAGGCCTCTGGTAAGAATACAGACCAAAGTACTGTAAGGTTTGGCTCCGGTGCAGGTCCTAAATTATAGAGTGTATGAAGAATCCTAAAGCTACTTTTTGTAACCAAGGTTCTTCCATCTAAGCCCATACCACCTATGGCTTCTGTAACCCAAGTAGGATCTCCTGAGAAGAGATCATTATACTCAGGTGTACGAAGGAATCTAACCATACGAAGCTTCATGACAAATTGATCCATCAGCTCCTGAATCTCTTCTTCTGTAATCAGTCCATTCTTAAGATCTCTTTCATAATATATATCAAGGAAAGTAGTTACACGACCAAGACTCATGGCAGCACCATCCTGCTCCTTTATCGCTGCAAGATATGCAAAATAAGTCCACTGGGTTGCCTCAAATGAATCTTTTGCAGGCTTACTGATATCATAACCATATGCTGTAGCCATATCCTTCAGTTGCTTTAAGGCTTTAATCTGCTCTGATAATTCTTCACGAAGTCTAATATCAGGTGATCCTAGAGTCAGATTTTCTAATAACTTCTTCTCATTTAATTTGTCCTCAATAAGAAAGTCCACACCATAAAGAGCAACTCTTCTGTAGTCTCCAATAATTCTACCTCTTCCATATGCATCAGGAAGACCAGTAATAATACCAGAATGTCTTGCTTTTCTCATGGCATCAGTATATGCATCGAATACTCCATCATTATGTGTCTTTCTATTTTTGGTGTATATTTCCTCTGTGGTTTTATCCAGTGTGTAGCCATAAGATTTTAGGGCATTTTTCACTACACGGATACCACCATTTGGCATTATACCTCTTTTAAGGGGTTTGTCGGTCTGAAAGCCTACTATTACTTCATTATCCTTATCTAAGTACCCTGATCCAAATGTTGTTATGGTGGACGGCTTTACTGTCTCAGCATCGATAATTCCCTTCTCATTCTCTTCCTTCATCAGCTCCTGAACTTTTTCCCAGAGCTTTAACGTCCTATTGGTTGGCCCAACAAGAAACGCATCATCATCCTCATATGGTGTATAGTTATGTTGTATGAAGCTTCTGACATTGACATATGTCGTCCAGCTTCCACCTTCAAAATCACGCCATTCTTGTCTCATTTCACAAACCCTCCTAATAATTTTCATTCTTTAATAACATATAACGGAGGTTTTTCCTCCTAATAATTTTCATACTATGACAACATATAACGGAGGTTTTACCTCCTAATATAAATTACATTATTTGATAACGTTAACAGAGGTTTTAACCTCATAATGAATTTCATACTATGATAATATATAACGGATGTGACTCCTCCTTATGGGAAATCGCGTATATCCCATAATGTGTTTTTTACAATATAATTTTAGATAATTTATTAGCTTATGTCAATAGTAAATGATAATAGTAATCATTAAGTTATCTAATATAAAACAGCAATTCTGCACAAATGTATACAAGAAAGAGTTTCGTCACTACTTTATCGTCTCTAATTTTACATTATTAGAAATCTAAGTTCAATGATTCAAATCACATTCCCTTTTAACATTACCTAATTACAGATAAAGGCCGATATATTAATTAACATATGAATAGCTAGTATTTCAATTTCACATTATATCACTAAAAGGATGAATTATATATGGAAATAAATGAATATAGACCTAAACAAAGCATACTTCATAAAGCAACCTCAGAATACGAAGCATCCCGAATTAAGGCGCAGCAATTCAACGCACCTAAGCAGGATAATAAGCCTGTTCATATAGAAGGAAAGGAACAGACTATTATTAAGGGCGAGATAATTGATTTACGATATCAGGATGTAAAGATAAAAATAGAACCGACTGGTCAGATTATTTCAGCTAGACTAACCGGTGAGCTTCCTCTATTCATTGGCCAGACAGCAGAGTTTGTGGTGTCAGACGAAACTGATGGACAGATTACTTTAAGATATATCCAAGCAAGCAATACTCCTATAGATGATATAGTCCATAAAGCCTTATATGCCTCTGGATTTACATCATCCGAAAGAAATATTGCTATTGTACAAGAGCTTCTGAGCTATCAAATGCCTATAGACAAGAATACAATTCTTCACTTAATAAAGCTTACGTCGACTTATCCCGATGTAGACACTTCGACTCTTGTATTAATGCATAAGAATGATTTACCAATTAATATTGCTAATATTGCGCAATTTGAGGCTTATCAAAAGGGCACCCATCAACTACTAAGTCAACTAAAATCCCTGATAGGTCAGATAAATACTATAGGAGCTAATAACACTTTGTCAGTTGTAAATGATGATCCTGCTCCAAATATTATAGAAGCAGATAAAGACTTGGCGTCTAATGGAAACATCCCTGCAAATAATAATGAAGACACCACACCTTCGTCAAGACTACAAAATAATATTCAAACAGAAAAAGTACTAACCGAAGATATACCATCACACAATACTCCTTCAAGTAATACTCATTTTAGTAATGTTATTACTATCCACAATGAACTTCTGAGTCTCCTGATAGACAAACAAGGTGGACCAGAGCATATATATGCAGATTCGACTATAGGGCATGTTTTGCCTGATGATGAGCTTAAACAGCTACAGGACACCCTTTTGAGCAAAATAAATGAACAGACATATTATAGCGATGACATGGCTGAGAATATTAAGGATCAGCTTTTAGATGCCTCTATGACCTTAGAGAGCCTTCTTACTATCATTCATGACTTATACGAGCACGATTCCCACCTGCCCTTCTCAAAGGGCACTATGCTATCAGCTCATATAAGTAGTGCTTTTATCGGCATATCCAAGCTTCTGTCAGAGTCTGACACAGAAAAGCTTGTTGATTTGTTGAAATCTGATAATTATCTTGATATGATTACTGAGGCCCTTCACAAGAGATGGACCCTTAGCCCTAATGAGCTAACCATGAAGAATAAGGTTAAGGACTTCTTTAACCGTCTTGATAAGGATATGGAGCGCTTAGATGAGTTGACTGATAATCATAAAATATCTAGCCTTCAAGATTTTAAATCCTCAATAAATAAACTGCAAGACAATCTGCAGTTTATGAGAGATCTTAATGAGCTGTTTTTATATCTCCAGCTACCTATAAGGCTCAAGGAACAGGATGTACATGGAGATTTGTATGTATTTACACGTAAGAACCATAAGCATGGCGATACAGAGACGCTTAATGTTTTGCTTCATCTGGATATGGCTAATTTAGGTTCTATGGATATTCATATGTCTATGAGGGACCGTCAAATTAATGCGGTGTTTTATGTAGAAAAATCATCTGAACAAATAGTATCTATGCATTTGCATGAACTGATTAACATAGTAAATGACAAAGGTTATCAGCTTCAAGCAAAGACGCAGATATCTGATAGCAGGCCAGATTTTATTAATAACATTCTACAAGAGGATGCTCCGGGCTTAAATACACATCGTTATTCTTTTGATATTAGGGCTTGAACCTATCAAGACTAAAGTCACGAGTGTTCTTCTTGTGTTAATAAATTTCATAATTGTGTGCCTAATCTTCCTCAATCAGCCTGCCATCATATGCATCAAATATAAATGACAGTATTTCTGCCATTCCTACAAATTCGCATCCATACATGGTTATTTTATCATCTATAGGGTGGCTTCTTATTATCTTAACAACACTATGGAGCGTCTCTTTTTCTCCAAGATTTATACTGGCATTAAAGTAATAGCCTACAGGAAGCATGCTCTCTGAGTTAAACCCAATCCCGTTCTTAGATATATTTTTTACCTTAATTGGTGCATTTATATTTATGACATGTACATAGTCCTGCTTGTATAAATCACTTATTTCTAAGGATAGCTTAATCGGCATCCTTTTTGATTTTCTTTTCTCCTCCACTATAAAACCTCCATTCATATTCATAATTATAATATACTGCTAAGTAAATGTGTTGTTAATATATATATTATAGTGCAAGTAAATCTAAATCACAATAAAATTACTCTAGCATTTCCTTTAGTATTGAATTTACCAAGGCAGGGTCTGCCTTTCCCTTCATTGATTTCATGGTTTGACCTATAAGATAACCAAAGGCATTAATTTTACCATTCTTATAATCAGATATTGATTGGGCATTGTCATCAATCACCTTTTTTATAACCATTCTAAGCTCTTTATCATTTGATATCATCTCAAGACCATACTTTTTTACATATTCCTCTGGATCTATATCTTCTAAGAATATCTGCTCAAATACATCCTTGGCTATAAAGCGATTTATCCTTCCCACTTCTATCATACTGATTAACTTAGACAAGCTCTCAGGAGTAAGACATATATCCCAGGGATCCATATACTTCTCTTTTATAATCCGCATCCCTTCGCCCATCAGCCAGTTAGAAACCTCCTTCGGATTATTACATAGCTTAGCTGTTCTCTCAAACAAATCAGCCATTTCCCTAGAGGAGGTAAGAACTCCTGCATCATATTCTAATAAACCATATTCTATTTGAAATCGTATTATTTTCTCATCACGAAATTCCGGGAGTGATGAAGCAAGTCTATGTATCCAAGAATCTGAAATTTCCAATGGTGCAATATCTGGATCTGGAAAATAACGATAATCCTGGGCTTTCTCCTTGTTCCTCATCTTTATGCTAGAATTGACTTTATCATCCCATCTCCTGGTTTCCTGAGCAATAACCCCTCCCGCCATTAATATATCTATCTGCCTCTTACTCTCTCCTTCAATTGCTCTGGCAATAGCCCTAAAGGAATTTATATTTTTCATCTCGGTTCTTACACCAAGCTTAGTCTCTCCGATTTCTCTTACAGAAAGATTTATATCCACTCTCATGGAGCCCTCCTGCATCTTACAATCAGACACACCTAGGTATATAAGCATTATCCTTAGTTTTTCCAAATATTCCAATGCCTCATCTGCTGACCTTATATCTGGCTTGCTAACTATTTCTATCAGAGGGACACCTGAACGGTTATAGTCTACAAGAGTCATATTATTGTCCGAATCATGGATTAGCCTTCCAGCATCCTCCTCAATATGAAGCTCATGAATACCGATAAGCTTATTACCATCTTCAGTATCTATAGTTATACTTCCATTTCTCGCCAAGGGAAAATACAGCTGTGAAATCTGATATGCCTTAGGAAGATCAGGATAGAAGTAATTCTTCCTGTCAAACATACAGTTCTGAACTATTGTACAGTTAAGAGCAAGTCCTGCTAATAGGCCATGGTCTACTACTCTTTTGTTTAGACTAGGAAGAGCTCCTGGCATTCCCATACATATGGGACAGCAATTCGTATTTGGTTTCTCACCAAATCTTGTGGAGCAGCCACAAAAAACCTTAGAGGCAGTAGATAATTCTACATGCACCTCTAAGCCAATGATTGTTTCATGTTTTCTCATATACCTATACCTCACTATCCACTAATCTTTTAGTGCCCCTGGTCGTTCGTATGGTTTTGTCTGTTCGAAGGAGTAAGCAGCTTGTATTATTGACTTTTCACCTAATAGCTTGCCCACTATCTGCAATCCTATGGGAAGACCTTTTCTATCTTTACCACAAGGTATACTTACAGCGGGAAGCCCCACTAAATTAACAGAGCAATTAAGCATCTCTGAACGATACTTATTAGTAGATGAGGAATTATCACTGCTTAATAAAGGAGCTGTAGTTAGGGATTCCGGACTTAGGATTATATCGTATTTCTTAAAGGCCTCCTCATAGGACCTGCTTATTATACTACGTATCCTTCTAGCCTTATTATAATAAGCCTCATAATTACCCGAGCTTAGCATATATGTCCCTAGTAGTATCCTTCTTTTTACTTCATATCCGAATCCTTCTCCTCTTGATTTTTTGTATAGCTCATCTAGGTCTTCATAATCACCTGCGCGATGACCATACCTAACTCCGTCATATCTTGATAGATTAGAGCTAGCCTCAGCACAGGAAATAACATAATACGCCTGTACACTATAGCCTATCTCATCAATGTCAAATAACTCCACTTTGGCACCCATATTCTCAAAGGTTTTTAAGGCACCGAAAAAACAGCTTCTTATATCCTCATCCAAGTCCTCCTCCAGATATAGCTTAGGAACGCCTATCTTCATATTTGATACATCATCCACAAGAGCCTGACGATATGCATATCTATTTTTTTTAATGGATGTGGCATCCTTGGGGTCATATCCCGATATTACTTCAAGTACTGATGCACAATCAGTGATATTTCTACACAAGGGTCCTATCTGATCAAGGGATGATGCTAATGGTATCAGACCAAATCTTGATACGGTACCATAGGTAGGCTTAAATCCAACTAATCCACAATAAGCAGCAGGTTGCCTAATTGATCCTCCGGTATCAGAGCCTAATGATATAAATGCCTCCTCTGCAGCCACAGCTGCTGATGAACCACCGCTAGATCCTCCTGGGGTATGTTCCGGATTCCATGGGTTTTTTGTCTCTCCAAAATAAGATGTTTTTGTCGTGCCTCCCATAGCAAACTCATCCAAATTCACCTTTCCTATAATGATAGCTCCCGCATCTTTTAACCTTTTGATAACTGTAGCATCATATGAAGGAACAAAATTTGCCAGCATTTTTGATGCACAGGTGGTTTTTATTCCTTTAGTGCATATATTGTCCTTTATTGCCACAGGTACACCAGCCAGCGGAGAGTCCTCAAACGCTCCCTCATCAATTTTTCTTTGTACGGATATAGCTTGTTCTATAGCTTCATTTTCCATTATAGTAATATAGCTGTTATACAGCTGTTCTCTTTCTTTTATAACTCCTAGCTGTGAGTCAATGACCTCTCTTACAGACAACTCTTTATTCTTAATTTTTTCTGCCACGGTAAATGCCGACATTACTGTTATTCCATCCATATTACCTCCAAAGTGCTTTTCTTTTTTTCTATATATGGTTTAGGCATCATGTCATATTGTTATTCCAGTATACGTGGAACCACATAATAGCCATCCATACTTTCAGGCACATATACATCTAACTCTTCTTCAGCTAATATATCAGAACTCAGATCCTCGCGGTATATATTTTTATTAGGATGAATATAAGCCAACGGTTCTTCATTATCAGTAACCATCTTGTCCATAGTATCGATAAACTCGACCAGTTGATTCAGATCCTTAATAAGCCTGCTCTCCTCCTCGTCAGTACAGCTTATCTTAACCATATCTGATATATCGTGAAGCATTTTATTGTTTATCCTCATAAATCTACCTCATCTAAAATATAATAAGCACCTTCTGTGTAGTCTCTAATTAATATACTCTGTCATGAATCATAATTTATGCATGTTCCTATATTTTTTAATAGAGTTTCGCTTGCGAAACTCTCGCGCCGAACGTGGCCAGCTTTGCTGGCAATATACAAAGCGCGTGAGTGCGCATCCCAATGCGAACAAAGTTCGCAATGCGGAGCGTTTTATATAATAGGAAGCATTTTCCTTGTTAATCTATAGCTAGTGATTCACTTTCTGCTAAAAAACCTTCTGGATAATTTGAAAACAAATACCGATAATAATCATTTCTCAATACACTTTTTGATACAGTAAATTTATTTTTAATTAGTGCGTTCATGTTTTTAATATAATCAGGATCGAGCTCTTCATCGGTTAGATTTATTACCTCTCCTGTAGATGAATTATACATAACCTTATCAGTAATGAAACTTCTATTGCTTAGGATTACAAGGGGTTCACTATCAGATAAGATATCTCGTCCCATCAATAATCTGGAATCAAAGGTAAGTCCAAATAAATTACTAAGGGTAGGAAGAATATCCAGACTTGAGCAAGGCTCATCAACGATTATATTATTCTCCATGCCAGGGTTCCAAAGAATAAAGTGATTACGAAACACTTCAAAGCTTGAATCTACCTCGTGACCAGCTAGCTCATCAAGTTTTTCCTTCTCCCAGCCATAGGGATAATGGTCTGAGCTTAAGGCTATGACTGTCTTTTCAGCTACACCCGCTTCCTCTAATCTTTTTATTAGCTCCTCCAGTGCTCTATCTAACTCAATCTGACATGCTATATATGCTCTTGCATCCGAGGAGTATGGTAAGTCCTTAACCAGCTCTCTATTCTTAAAGGACATGCTGTTACCTACAAAGGAATAATTCATATGTCCACTTACAGTCAAATAATATATATTAAATGGCTCTTCATGGATGTATTCATCTACAGTATGCTCTATCATTTCTAGGTCTGAGCCCGGCCATACATCGGAGTCCAATACAAGACCATTTCCCTTGCCCTTAAATATATAACCCAGATTCGGATGGGTTTTATCTCTCTCATAATAAGTATAGGAATGATTATGATATGCCTTACTTTCTATACCCAGAAGATTAAACTGGTTTCCTAAAGCAAATGGCAATATATTATTACGGGAGATGTACATGCTCCTAGCTCCAACTGGTATAAGGCCTGTAAGTGCCACGTATTCACCATCACTGGTACTGGTCTGCCATAGTGCTGTATAGAAATTATTAAAGATAAAGCCTTCACTAGTAAGCTGGTATAAAGTAGGTGTTACATCCTTATGTACTGCATAGGGTGAAAAGCCCTCTGCTGTTATTAATATAAGGTTGTATCCCCTAAACAAACCCGTATACTCATTTTTATTAGTAGGTGGTATAGAAGAAAAATACTCATGAAGAGTTTTGATTGATTGATTATCCTCTTTCTTTGCTAGTTCATCAAAATCTATATTCATAATGTTAGGTGTTCTGTCAGGTATGGGGGTTGGTATAGATGTCGGTATAGTAGTCGGTTCTTGATCTAATGTCTCCTGACCTGTAGAATCCGCTTCGTCCACAGGCATAGGTTTTAGAGTGGGAGTAGGGATTGGTTCCGCCTCCTCTTCGAGTTCAACTATAAGATTGTCATTATCAACCAATATCAGTTCATCATTCTCCCTAAGCAGTCCCCTTAAATCTAATCTGGTTAGAGTAATAACCCCTAACTGCTGTCCACTTAGCTCTGGGACCTTACTGTAGTAATAGAGGTCATAGGGTGAATAATCTGCTTTACTATATACTGGTAGTAAAAGCAGGGCCAGTAAATGAAAGCTTAATGAACCTACAAAAAGATATCCCTGTACTCTTGGCATTCTCTTTTCACATGTAAAGACATATCTATTAAGGAAATACAGAGCAAGCAAGGGAAGCATTATTAAGAAAATGGGAATAATATTAGAATTTATGGCCTTATTAACATCATCGCCAAATTCTGATACAGCATCATTTACCATTCCAAGAGTCTGAAATGAAAAGTACACCTTAAAGACATTATAATATACCAGTTGGAGGGCGAATATAAGGCATGATATTGATGTAAGAAACCACATAATTAACATATTACCAAACCGATTCAGAAACCCTGAAAGCATCGAAAATAGTATGCCAACAGATATAGCAAATATAATAGGATATATAATTTTGCCATCTATAAAATTGTAAATATATAGATGAACTAATATTTCATGATAAATTAAGGTTCCTATAAAAAAAAACATAGGATATAATGTATTTTTATCTTGCTTTATTTTCATAAGAACCCTCTACCCTCTTTTAAAAATAATCTTTCCCTTTTTGTTTTTACTCTCTACCTTAGCTAATGCACCATTTATCATAGTCAATTGTGGTGACACATGACCTATATCTGCACCCATGACTATAGGTAGGTCAAGCTCTCCTAATACAGATAATATGGCCTCCTCATAGGATATGTCATATTGCATTTCATACATAGCAGGTCGTCCGAATATAAAGCCTACAGCATTATTAAACCAACCAGCTTCCTTAAGCTGCCATAGCCCTCGAATCATAGCATCGCTGCTAAGATTATAGCTTTCAAAAAACCACAAAATCCCATCATCTTTATATCTTTCGACAAACTCAGCTGTCTTATCGAACCTTGTTCCCACTATATTTAGAAGAATATCCAGACATCCTCCTAGCAAGCGACCACATATACTTATCCTGTCACTATCACTAGCTTTATTAGGATAAATGTTTCGCCATTCTACTTCCTTTTCCAGAATAAACCCTTCAAGACCTGTCACTCTCGGATAATACCCATCCTGATACATGGCAAAGCTACTTTGTGATATATCATTTCCCTCAAGAACAAGTAGATTGTTTGAAAGAGAATGATGCCATTCCCCCATACCAAAAGTACTAAAATTATAGGAGTATATTGTAGCAATATCCAGATTTGTAGTTATAGTAAATGTTAAGCCAGTTGTATCCGAAAACCCCTGCACCCATTTCGGATTCTCTTCTATGGCCTTATAATCTATAAATGGAAGCATTTCTACAAGAAAGTCACCACCACTGGCAGCAAATATCGCCCTAACCGTAGGCTCCTTTATAAGGTCTAATAATTCATTTGCTCTTGTCACACCATCTGAGCTTCTACCTTTTTTATCATGGCTTCCTACATTTGGTGTAGCTATTACCGGGTAACCAAGTCTTTTAAAATGTCTGATTGCACTATCAAGCCTCTTATAATCAACTTGATCCTCAAAGCCGGCAGAGGTTGCTGTAACACCTATACTAAAGCCTTTTTCTAAATTAGCTGGATATATCATATTATACCTTGTATGATGTATTTGGTAATAAACACATCAATACTCTCCTTTCTGAATAAGAACTGCGAATTTAGACGCTAGCATGGCTGTATCATTTCTCCTTCAAATACAGTTACTGCTGGCCCTGTCATATATACGAAGTTGGCATCTCTATCATACTTAATATCTAGGTCTCCACCTAGAAGAGATACCTTTACCTCATTATCCGTAAAACCATTTAATATGCATGCCACAGCAGCGGCACAAGCTCCGGTGCCACAAGCAAGTGTTTCACCTGATCCTCGTTCCCATACCCGCATCCTTATATGATTTCTGTTAATAATCTGTACAAATTCCGTATTCACTCTATCAGGAAACATTTCATTATTTTCGAAGAAGGGACCAATTGTGGTTACAGGAAATTCATCAACATTATTAACAAATACAACTGCGTGAGGATTCCCGAAGGACATACATGTAATTCTGTATTCCTTATCTTCAACTACTATCGGCTCATTCAAAAGCATATCCTTATTAGATACTACAGGTATCTTCTTCGGATCAAATACTGGGGAGCCCATGTCCACTGTTACTAATGATACCTTGCCGTTCTCTATAGTTAGCTCCAATGTCTTTATTCCACTTAATGTCTCAATCTTAAGTTTTTCACTATCAGTCAAGCCATAGTCATATACATATTTTGCAACACAACGTATTCCATTACCACACATTTTGCCTCTTGAACCATCACTATTATACATGTCCATAAAGAAATCAGCCTTATCAGAAGCCTTGATAAGTATTAGCCCATCAGAACCTACACCAAAGTGCCTGTCGCTTATCTTCCTGGCTAATTCTGAAGCATCCGAAATTTTATTTATAATTTCATTAATATATACATAATCATTTCCACATCCTTGCATCTTTGTAAATTTCATCAATTCATCACGCCTTTCATATAGCAGTGTGAAAGACCTTCCTTCACACTATAGCATTGCATTTATATACATTACTATATTAGCTATTAAGTATTGTTTATGTAATTATAATAGAAACGATCAAATCCGTAAAGGTTTTGCTACTTTCTTGATAAATTGCATTATTATGTTGTTTAATTTGGTATTATGCAATATACTTACACTACATACTTCTAGGAGGTGCAGGCTTGCATATTGATGAAATCCCAAACGAATCTAGTATGGAATTGGAAGTGCGTTATATCAATCACACTCTGTCCTTTAATAGTGAGATTATGTTTATTATTAACAAATCAATATTAATTTCTCCGATTAAAGTAGATGAGCAAACCGTTGGCTTTAACGATAATTGCCGTATTAACCTTATTGTTAAGATAGAGGGCAAGGTATATTTATGGGACAATGTTACTATAAAACTCGTGAAATATAATGGTGTTATTTACCATAAGATCGATGCATCAGGAGAGGGTAAACCCTATAATCGTAGAGAAGCATATAGGATGTATATAGGGGAAGATATGACTATATATATTAATGCTGCTTCAGGTCCCTCTGCCGTATCTGTATTAGTTAAGGATCTTAG
>CAZODB010000023.1:14521-16897 GCA_964578425.1 uncultured Herbinix sp. | reverse complement strand
CTGAACCGTCACCTTAACACTACCCATCTGTCCAGGCATCTTTTTTCCTTTAAAGACCTTGCCAGGGCTGGTAGCTGCACCACTGGAACCTTGATGTCTATGAAATTTGGATCCATGCGCCATAGGTCCTCTGTGTAAGCCGTGTCTCTTAATAACACCTTGGAATCCCTTACCCTTAGACTTTGCAGTAGCATCAATCTTGTCACCTTCCGCAAATATATCAGCCTTGATTTCCTGACCAATCTGATAATCAGCAGCATTTTCGAATTTAAATTCTTTTATAAATCTTTTATTGTCTACACCTGCTTTTGCAAAGTGTCCTTTTAGTGGCCTGTTAACCAGAGTATCTCTGATGTCGCCATAAGCAACCTGAACTGCACTATAGCCATCGTTCTCTACTGTTTTAATCTGTGTAACATAGAGAGGACCAGCCTGCAATACGGTTACCGGAATAAGGATTCCGTTTTCACCGAAAACCTGTGTCATTCCGACTTTCGTAGTTAATATCGCTTTCTTCATTTCTAACCTCCTGTTAATCTACAGCGGATTGCTACACAATACCTTTGTATCATGCATGATATCGCAATCATCCTAGACGGTCCATATATAATCATATAATAAACCCTAAGGATTTCTTCTTAATTTGATATGATATTAGTAAACCATTCTGAAATTACTTGATGCTTGTTACTTATTTGACTTTCATCTTTATGTCAATGTATACACCTGCGGGCATCTCCAGTCTGGATAATGCATCTACAGTCTTCTGAGTAGGTGTAATGATGTCAATTAGCCTCTTGTGAGTTCTTTGCTCAAACTGCTCTCTGGCGTCCTTATATTTGTGAACCGCTCTAAGAACTGTTATAATTTCCTTCTTTGTTGGCAACGGAACAGGGCCGCTCACCTTTGATCCTGTCTTCTTTACAGTATCAATAATCTTACCTGCTGATTGATCAATCAGATGATGATCATACGCCTTTAATGTGATTCTCATTACTTGACTTGCCATAAAAATAGCCGCCTCCTTTTCGCACTTAAATTCAGTACGACAAGTGGTGACTGTACACTCATCCGTGCGTATCTTCATTTTACATATATATAATCCGGTATATGTTCGGATTATTTATAATCTCGGTTACCCGGATCATCTATGTTTATGAGATTTTCACACGTTTTATCTGCCTATAGCAGAACGTTTATTTGTACAGTGACTTGTCGCCAGTTTCATAACTTGACCTTCGCTCAGCGTAAATAACCTACTAAAACCAGTAGCAACCTTACGCTTCTACGCTATCAATGTCACAACATTACATATTATACACTAGAGATATACCATTTGCAAGCACTTTTTTTCGTTTTATAAAACTTTTTTCAAACCCCTTTTTCCTAACCCTTTACCCTACTTTTACCTAACCCTCTTTTACCTTTAACCTGGATCCAAACTATATTTAACTGACCCTACCTTTCCCATCTTCCCGAGACACCACAAGGAAGAACTAATCCGTTATTTGTCACCGGTAACCCTATATCATCGGCTGTTACTACACCTGAATATCTCTTACCTATTTCCTTCTTTATAATATGTGATAATACTTCTGCCTGTAGACCTCTTGTATATGAATTAACTAAAAAGAAGAGCGGTTCATCGTTAAGAAGCTTTACACAAAGCTGTATAAACGAATATATATTTTTCTCCATCTTCCAAACCTCACCCTTAGGACCTCTACCATAGGAGGGAGGATCCATTATGATTGCATCGTATTTATTCCCTCTTCTAATCTCCCGTTCAACAAACTTAATACAATCATCTACTATATATCTTATAGGCGCTTCTGCAAGTCCAGACACTATGGCGTTCTCCTTAGCCCAAGTAACCACACCCCTGGATGCATCCACATGAGTAACCGCAGCACCTGCCTTTGCTGCTGCAATTGTTGCTCCTCCTGTATACGCAAAAAGATTAAGCACCTTGATTTGCCTCTTCTTCTCACTTTCTATCTTTTTAGAGAACCAATCCCAATTCACTGCCTGCTCTGGAAATAGACCTGTATGCTTGAAGTTAAAGGGCTGAATATTAAAGGTTAATTCCTTATACTTTATAGTCCATTTTTTAGGAAGATTGAAAAATTCCCATTCACCCCCGCCCTCCTTACCTCTATGATAATGTGCATTCATATTTCTCCAGCCTGTATGCTCCCTCCCGGTATCCCAGATAGCTTGAGGATCCGGCCGCACCAGTGTATACTCTCCCCACTGCTCCAACTTCTCACCTCTAGAAGCATCTATCAACTCATAGTCTTTCCATTCCTTTGCAATCCACATATATGTTTCCTTCCTTTTTATCTAGGTTTTACTTTTTTATATAGTACAGCATTT
>CAZODB010000023.1:0-14421 GCA_964578425.1 uncultured Herbinix sp. | reverse complement strand
ACTATTTTTTAACTTGACGTAATGTATTATTCATAATAAACTTTATATTGTAATAACTTAACAATAAAGTCTGTTGGAGATAAACAGACCAATACATAAGGAGGGGTTATAGTGGGAATATTAACAAGATTTAGAGATATTATGTCATCAAACATTAACGCACTTTTAGACAAGGCAGAGAATCCTGAGAAAATGATAGATCAATGCTTAAGAAATTTGAATTCTGACCTTGGTAAGGTAAAATCTGAGACAGCTGCAATCATGGCAGAGGAGCAGAGAGCAAAAAGGGCCTTAGATGAGTGTAATGATGAGATCGACCAGATGCAGAAATTTGCTGTCAAAGCGCTAGAGGCAAACAACGAGGCTGATGCTCGTAAATTTCTCGAGAAGAAGGCATCTCTTGTATCTAAGCAGTCCGGTCTCTCAGAAGCATATAATCTTGCCAATACTAATGCTGGCCACATGAGACAGATGCATGATAAGCTTGTAGGAGATATCGGCGAGCTTGAATCCAGAAAGGATATGATCAAGGGCAAGCTTGCTGTAGCTAAGACTCAAGAGCGCATCAATAAAATGGGCTCCACAGTAGCCGGCGCTAATAACTCAATCTCAAGCTTTGAGAAATATGAGGATATGGCCGATAGAGCTCTTGATAAGGCAAATGCCATGGCTGAGCTTAACCTTTCTTCAAAGGATCAAACCATTGACGATCTTACTAAGAAATATACAACAGATGTATCCGTGGATGACGAACTAGAAGCATTGAAAGCAAGTCTTTCGTCCAACAACAAGCAGGACGATACACTCAACTAAATTTAATCAAGGTACAACTATTGCATAATTAACATCCTTGCTTATTCACAAGACCTTGTACTAGTAAAATGTCCGTCAATTAGAGATTTATTTTCTTTGCGGACATTTTTTCTGAATAATGCTAAAGTTCATATATAAGGGGGTAATAATAGAGTGGTAACACATTATAAATGCTCTAATTGCGGAGCAGATATGGGCTTTGACACAGGCTCAGGAATGCTTAAATGTGGTAGCTGTGGACGGGAGGACAGCATTGAAAACATGGCAGGCCAACCTAAACTTCCAGGTAACGCAGAGGTGTCCTATAATTTAGACGATAATGATAAAAAGGCCCTACAGAATGCCTTTGATAATGATTATGAAGATCCTTCGAAAGAGGATGAACCATCCCATCATACAACCTTTAAGGAGGGTGAAGTCACCGAATACAATTGTAAGAACTGTGGCGCTGTATTACTAACCGATACACAGACCACAGCTATAAAATGCAGCTTTTGTGGAGCTGGTATAGTCATTAGTAATCGTCTGAGCGGAGGTCTTGCACCGAGAAGCGTTATTCCCTTCTCCATAAGCAAGACACAGGCACAAGAGGCATTTAGGAAATGGTGCAAGAAGGGCCTTCTTACCCCAAAAGACTTTAGAGCTGCCGATAGAATCAAGGATATCACAGGATTATATGTCCCCTTCTGGCTATATGACCTGAATGGTAAAGGGGAAGTAGAGGCCACATGCACGAGAGTCAGAACTTATACTAGGGGAGATTGGGTATATAAAGAAACAAAATATTACCATGTTTATCGTAAGGTGGATTTAAATTATATGAAGGTACCCTGTGATGCCTCTAAGAAGATGGACGATACTATGATGGATAAGCTTGAGCCCTACCCATATAATAACCTCAAGGACTTCCAGATGCCTTATCTTGCGGGTTATATAGCAGAAAAATATGATTACGATGATGAAGAGCTACTACCAAGGGTAAAATCCCGAGTACAATCATATGTAGATTCTTATATAAGATCCACTATAACCGGTTATTCAAGTGTACATTATAATAGGAAGAATATAAGCATCAAAAAGAAAGACACCCATTACTCCCTAATGCCTGTGTGGATGGTTTGTTATGATTTCAAGCAGGCAGAGCATACATTTGCCATGAACGGACAGACAGGTAAGATAGTAGGTAAGCCTCCTATCAGCACCAGTAAGGTGGCCACTTGGTTCTTCGGTGTGTCAGGAGTAAGCTTTCTTCTGCTTCGTATAGTGACATTAATACTGGGAGGTGGTTTCCTATGGTAGGTCTTAATAAAATTATTTCAAGTAATAGGGTAAAGCATACCTGTAGACTCCTCTTCCTCTTAACTCTCTTCATGCTTTCAACCAATGTCATGTGGGCTAATAAGACTCCTGATAACTGCGGACTTGCTTATGGCTCAACCAAAGCCACAGCCTCTGAGATTGATACAGATAGCAGACGCGTATACGATGAAGCAAAGCTACTTGATGCTTATGAAATAGAAGAACTAGAAGCATTAAGTCATGAATATGGCGAGAACGCAGGAATCGAAATCTTTATCCTTACTCATAATGATAGCAGAGCAACTTATCCGGAAAAATATATAGAGGATTATGAGGATCAGCTTCCTATCGGTGATAGAGTATACTTTCTATATGATGTGTATGGCAAAGAAATATTTATGCAGGGATATGGGCTGGCTGAAACCTATATCCATTCCAAGAGGATCGACAAAGTATATGATAATGTAGAGAATAAATTAAAAAACAAAAATTATTATGATGCATTTAAAACCTATATCACCATGTCGGCCGGCTATATGGAGGATGATTCTGAGCTTAATTATGACCATGAATACATCTATGATAATACTCCCGAAGGCTTTGACCCTGATAATGAATACGTCTATGATAATATTTCCGAAGGCCTTAACCATGATAATAAATATTACGATTATCAAGGATATTATGATAAAGAAGAACTTTTGAACAGTATATTTCTTAATTTTTGGTTTCAGCTAGCAGCGGCTCTTATAATTGGTGGGGTTGTTGTCGCCTCCTTAGCCTATAGGTCAAGCGGAAGAATGACCGCCGGTGCTAGGGATTATCTCGACAAAAGCCGACAGGGCCTTATCGGAAGGAGAGATCATTATCTAAGATCCACTGTTACCCGATGGAGAAAGCCCACTCAGAACACTTCCAGCCAAAGCGGAGGCAGAGGAAGCGGAAGAGGAGGCTTTAATTCAGGAGGCTTTAGGGGCGGTAGATCCGCTGGTGGGCGCTCCCATAGCTCAGGAGGAAGAAAGCTATAATTACATGATTACATTCAATCTCTAAAACAAATTTGATACATTCCAAACTTACAGCCATGATATAAGTATATAGATTCGTATTATCTAAAAGTATATGTAAAATATAAGAAAATATTTGGGAGGTGCATGAAATGGGATTTTTCTCAAGACAGCTTGCAAACGTCGTGGAATGGAAAGAATTTCGCGATGATATGATTTTTTACAAATGGAGTAATGAAGAGATTAAAAAGGGAAGCAGATTAATTATCCGCCCTGGTCAAGATGCCATATTTCTTTTTAACGGAAAGATTGAGGGTATATTCAAGGACGAGGGCGATTATGATATCGAATCACAGATTATACCCTTTTTATCCACATTAAAGGGCTTCAAATTCGGTTTTAAAACCGGCATGAGGGCAGAGGTGCTTTTTGTTAACACAAAGGAATTTATGACAAAATGGGGTACACAAAACGCCATAAATATTCCTACCCCGTCATTGCCTGGAGGTATGCCCATCCGCGCCAACGGAACTGTTACATTTAAGGTTTCAGACTATATAAAGCTAATTGATAAGATTGCAGGAGTTAGACAAAGCTATTTGATAGAGGATGTGAGTCTTCGAATCCGTGCCGCCCTTGATCAACTCCTTATGAAATGGATTACAAAGGAAGGCAAGGATATATTCAACCTTCAAGCCAATTCATTTGATATTGCAGAGGGAATCAAGACAGATCTAGGTATGCAGTTATTCGACAGTGGATTATCTGTTACAGGATTTAATATTATGAGCTTTAATTATCCTGAGGAAATCCAAAAAATGATTAATAAAAATGCATCCCACAGCATGGTTGGAGACTTGGGCCGTTATCAGCAGGTGGAGATGACTGACGGCATAGCTTCAGGTAAGGTTAAGGGCGGTGGCACTGCCGCTGATATGGCCGGAATGATGATGGGAATGAACGTGGCTAATCAGATGATGCAGAATGTGAACCAAACAGATACTACTAAGCAAAGTCAATCAATGGATAATAATCAGAAAGCTTCGGGACAAACGAATGGAGCAAAGCCTAACTTTTGTCCTAATTGCGGCCAAAAAAGCGGCGTGGCTAATTTCTGCCCCAACTGCGGACAGAAGCTTATCTAGGATATGTAGGATACACTATCCTATTATAGGTAATTACGAAACTCACGTAAACCCTTGTTTATTGCGCTCTTTAACAAGGACCACAAGCAGGTACTCTGAGACCGTCGGTACATAAGGTGCCGTACTTTGGCACCTTATGTACCGTTACGAGGCGAAGGAAGCGAAAGCGCGCCTGCGATGGTTTGTTAAAGAGCACTACCTATCAGATTATTCCTCTATCAGAAATACCTTATCATTACATAGAATATTAAGCCTATCCAAAGCATCCTCTCTACAATCGCCCTTAACGCCATAATAGAATTTAATCTTTGGCTCGGTTCCAGAGGGTCTTATTGCACACCAGGCATCATCATTCATTTCATAGTAAAGTACATCCGCCTTAGGCAGTCCCGTAGGAATAACTTCTCCGCTTTTTACATCGGTTATGGTGTCCGCCATATAATCCCTGTACTTTAATATCTGATAATTCCCCGCTGTTAATGGCGGGTTATTACGGTATTCATTCATAATAGACTTTATTTTCTCCATCCCCTCAATTCCCTTTAGGGTAACAGATACTGTCTTTTCCTCGTAATAGCCATATTTTTTATATATTTCTTCCATCTGCTCATAGAGACTTATTCCCTGCGCTTTATAATATGCAGCCGCTTCGCATAATATCATGACTGCTGCGATTGCATCCTTATCTCTGGAATGAGTCCCGATCAAATATCCATTACTTTCTTCATATCCGAATACAAATTCATTATGGCCTGTTTCTTCAAACATCCTAATTTGTTCACCTATATATTTGAAGCCTGTTAAAACCTCTATAAGTGTGGCCTTATATTTAGCGGCTATCTTATCGGCTAGGTTACCGGAAACTATTGTCTTTATAAGAGCAGAATTCTTAGGCAGTAATCCCTTTTTCGACCTTTGGGAAAATACATACTCTGCAATTAAGGCTCCTGTCATATTACCGTTGAACAATACATATTCACCCTTATTATCTCTTACCTGTATCCCCAAACGATCCGCGTCAGGGTCTGTTGCAAGAATAATATCTGCCTTAACCTCTTTCGCTAGCCCCCTAGCAAGCTCATAAACCGAGGGATCCTCAGGATTAGGATATCCTACGGTAGAGAATTCTGAATCTGGATATTCCTGTTCAGGAACGACAAATACATTCTTAAAACCCAGCTCATTAAGTATTCTTCTAGCTGGTACATTACCGGATCCATGCAAAGGACTATACACTATATTTAGGTTTTTTCCCTCTTCATTTATTGGATTAATAACTAGCTTCTTTAAGCTGTCGATATATTTATTATCGATTTCCTCTCCGATGATTCTAAGTAGTCCTTTCCTAATAGCTTCCTCTCCTGACATTGACTTGGCCTGAGAAAACTCCTTAATTGCATTTACCTCACTTATAATCTCTACATCCTTAGGAGATGTAATCTGCGCTCCATCCTCCCAGTATACCTTATAGCCGTTATACTCAGGTGGATTATGACTTGCAGTAATAACTATACCAGCTATACAGCCTAGCTCCCTTACAGCAAAGGATAATTCAGGTGTAGGCCTTAGGGAATCAAATAAATAGGCTTTTATATTATTAGCAGCTAGGCACAGGGCAGATTGTAGTGCAAACTGTGGAGACATTCTTCTAGGATCATAGGCTATTACAACCCCCTTGCTCTCACCCCTCTGTTTAATGATATAATTAGCAAGCCCTTGAGTAGCTCTTCTTACTGTATAGACGTTCATACGATTGGTTCCAGCGCCCAATATCCCCCTAAGTCCACCGGTACCAAAGTCAAGATTCTTATAAAATCTCTCATTGATTTCTTTATTATTTTCCTTGATTGACTCTAGCTCTTTTCTTGTTCCTTCATCAAAATACGGATCCCTCAGCCATGTATTATACTCCTCTAGATATTTCATGCTTATACTCCTTGCTTATTATTTATTTATAATTCCTCATTTGTACATCCCACGAATCCAACTCTTAACATTCAAGTACACCCCTGATTACTCGCGCGCCAGGTTTCTCATCGAACAAAGTGAGACGAAATACCTTTTCCCCATAAAAGAGGAGCAATGAGGCATTCCCGCCCATCACTCCTCATCATTATTATTTCTTTATATTATAATTTACTTGCCATCACTATAATCATTTTCATCTATTCCCTGTAAATTAAACTCTGCCTCTGTCCAATTACCGTCGTTATGAGTCTCATCATCATGGGCTTTGTCACCATCTTTTGCATACTTTTCTTCATCATATACAATATCAGCTATACCATCTTCTTCCTCATAGTATTCACCCTGATTTTCATCACTCTCCGTAGCTTCGGTATAATTAACTTGGTCATAGCTTTCCTGGTAATAACTGTCATCCCCATGGCTTTGATGACCTTCTTGATATCCCTCTTCATAGTACTGGCCTTCATGATATCCGCCTTCGGGGTACTCAAATGTATCAAATTCATCTGAATAGCCACCCTCACTGTACATATCGTCCATCATATATTCATCTTGTATCTCTGTGTCCAGCTTAACATTACGATATCTCTTCATACCGGTTCCAGCCGGAATAAGCTTACCTATTATTACATTTTCCTTTAGCCCGATAAGAGGATCTACCTTCCCCTTAATCGCTGCTTCAGTTAATACCTTGGTTGTCTCTTGGAATGATGCAGCTGATAGGAAGGAGTTTGTTGCCAAGGATGCCTTAGTTATACCAAGCATAACCTGTTTACCAGCAGCTGGCTCCAGTCCTTGCTCAATTATCATCTGATTCTCATCATTATATTCCATGGTATCTACTAGTGCTCCAGGCAGGAATCTGGTGTCACCATTTGTCTCTATTCTAATCTTTTTCAGCATTTGACGTACTATAACTTCAATATGCTTATCGTTAATTTCAACGCCTTGTAAGCGATATACTCTTTGCACCTCTTGAAGCATATAATCTTGTACAGGGCGGACACCTTTGATATTTAAAATATCATGAGGATTTACGCTACCCTCAGTCAGCTCATCACCGGCTTCGAGTAAATCACCTTCAGCCACCTTAATCCTTGATCCGTAGGGTATGAGATAAGCCTTTGATTCCATGGTTTCATTGTTTGTTACTATAACCTCTCGTTTCTTCTTAGTGTCTTTAATAGTTACTACTCCTCTGAACTCTGAAATAATAGCAAGTCCCTTAGGCTTTCTAGCCTCAAATAGCTCCTCGACACGAGGAAGACCCTGTGTAATATCGTCACCTGCCACACCACCGGTATGGAATGTACGCATAGTAAGCTGTGTTCCCGGCTCACCGATGGACTGTGCAGCAATAATACCTACTGCTTCTCCCACTTGAACAGACTCACCTGTAGCCATGTTAGTTCCATAGCACTTCGCACACACCCCAATACGGGATTTACAGGTCAATATTGTACGTATCTTAACCTTATTAGCACCGGTTGCTATAATCTTAGCTGCACGATTAGGTGTAATCATTTGATTTGCTTTAACAATAACATTTCCATCGGCATCTGTTACAGCCTCACATACGTTTCTTCCTGTGATTCTTTCCTCTAAGCCTTCTATAACTTCCTTATCATCCATAAAAGCTGTTATCCACATTCCATGGATTTCTTCTTCATTTACGCAACAATCCACCTCACGGATAATTAAGTCCTGAGATACATCTACAAGACGACGTGTCAGATATCCTGAGTCAGCTGTACGAAGAGCTGTATCGGAAAGTCCCTTTCTAGCTCCATGGGCGGATATGAAGTATTCTAATACATCAAGCCCTTCACGGAGATTGGATTTAATAGGAAGCTCGATAGTACGGCCTGATGTATCTGACATCAGTCCACGCATACCAGCCAGCTGTTTAATCTGCTTATCGGAACCACGGGCACCGGAATCTGACATCATTTTAATATTATTAAACTTGTCAAGCCCTGCAAGAAGTGTATCTGTAAGTATACGGTCGGCTTCCTTCCAAGTTTCAATAACGGTATTATATCTTTCCTCTTCTGTCATTCTACCACGTCTATATTCTCTTGAAATACTCTCTATGGTTTCCTCTGCATCAGCTATAATCTGCTTCTTCTCAACAGGCACCTTCATATCTGATATGGATACGGTGAAGGCTGCCAGTGTAGCGTACTTGTAGCCTAAGGATTTGACTGCATCCAATAGCTCTGCTGTCTGAGTTGCACCGTGGATATTAATGCATTTCATAATAATGGGCTTTAGCTGCTTCTTTCCTACGGTTTCATTTACTTCCAGCTGAAGGAAGTTATCATGATTGCTTCTATCAACCAAGCCTAAGTCCTGCGGAATAATCTCATTGAAAATAAAGCGCCCCAAGGTAGAGGTAATCATCCTTGATTCCTTTACTCCATCATTGTTAATACCTGTCATTTTAACATTAATCATCTGATGAAGTGTAATTGTCTTATTCTCATGTGCCAAAATAGCTTCATCTACATTCTTAAAGGAATAAATTGTATCTGTATTGCTTTCCTTTTCAATGGTCAGATAATAGATACCAAGAACCATATCCTGTGAAGGAACAGCAACTGGTGCACCGTCTGACGGCTTTAATAGGTTGTTAGGGGACAGAAGAAGGAATCTACATTCCGCTTGCGCCTCAACTGATAAAGGTAAATGTACAGCCATTTGGTCACCATCAAAGTCAGCATTGTAAGCTGTGCATACCAAAGGATGAAGCTTAATAGCCTTACCCTCAACAAGTACAGGTTCAAATGCTTGGATACCAAGTCTATGAAGTGTAGGGGCACGGTTTAACATAACCGGATGAGCCTTAATTACATCCTCCAGTACATCCCAAACCTCGGGTTGGAGTCTTTCTACCATCTTCTTTGCTGATTTTATATTATGTGCGGTTCCTCTGCCTACCAGCTCCTTCATAACAAAAGGCTTGAATAGTTCGATAGCCATTTCCTTAGGTAATCCGCATTGATAAAGCTTTAATTCAGGACCTACTACGATAACAGAACGACCAGAATAATCTACTCGCTTACCAAGTAGATTTTGACGGAATCGTCCCTGCTTACCCTTTAACATATCAGACAAGGATTTAAGAGCACGGTTACCTGGTCCTGTTACAGGCCTTCCTCTTCTACCATTGTCTATTAGTGCATCTACCGCCTCCTGAAGCATTCTTTTCTCATTACGAACGATAATATCAGGAGCCCCAAGCTCAAGAAGTCTCTTTAAACGGTTGTTACGGTTTATTATTCTACGGTACAAATCGTTCATATCTGAAGTAGCGAATCGACCACCGTCCAACTGTACCATGGGGCGAAGATCTGGAGGAATAACCGGAATAACCGTAAGAATCAACCACTCTGGTTTGTTACCGGACTCACGAAAGGCCTCCACAACCTCCAAGCGTTTAATTATCCTTGCACGCTTTTGACCAGTAGAATCCTTTAATGCTTTTTTTAGATCATGGGATTCCTTCTCTAAATCAATATTTCGAAGTAGCTCCTGGACTGCTTCCGCTCCCATACCAAGGCGGAAGTTACTGTAACCAAAATTATCAGCTGCTTCCTGTTTTTCCTTCTCGTTAAGAACCTGCTTATACTGAAGATCAGTGGTTCCTTTATCTATTACTATATAAGAAGCAAAGTAAAGCACCTTCTCCAATGTTCTTGGTGATAGATCAAGTAGCAAACCCATACGACTTGGTATTCCTTTGAAATACCAAATATGTGACACTGGTGCTGCCAGCTCAATATGTCCCATTCTTTCGCGTCGAACACTGGCCTTTGTAATCTCAACTCCACAACGGTCACATACGACTCCCTTATATCTAATCTTCTTATATTTACCACAATGGCATTCCCAGTCCTTACTGGGGCCAAAAATTCTTTCGCAAAACAAACCGTCTTTTTCCGGCTTTAAGGTTCTGTAGTTAATAGTCTCAGGTTTTCTAACTTCCCCCTTAGACCATTCTCTTATTTTTTCTGGTGAAGCAAGACCAATCTTAATTGCATCATAGGTTATCCCCTGCTCACTGTTATACATCATTTCAGGCATTATGTGGCTCTCCCTTCGTCAATTCAACTTTTGATCTTAGATTTCTTACGGTTTTATAGATCCTATATTTCATCATCAATATCATTGTCACCGCTGTCATCTATGTCTTCCGAATCTTCTTCGTAGATATCAAAAATCCCACCATCAACTTCATCACTACTTGACTTAGTGAAACCGGCATTTTCATAGCCCTCATCATATCTGAAGTTACTCTCTCCTTCAATAAGCTGAGTCATGTCAGAATCACCATGGTCTACGCTCTCATTCATCCTAACCTCGTTACCATATTCATCAAGAACAGTAACATCAAGCGCTAGTGACTGTAGCTCCTTTAGAAGAACCTTAAAGGATTCAGGTATACCTGGTTCACTGATGTTTTCACCCTTAATAATAGCTTCATAGGTTTTCACACGACCGGTTACATCATCAGATTTTACTGTCAGGATTTCCTGAAGGATATAAGCAGCACCGTATGCCTCCAGTGCCCAAACCTCCATCTCACCAAATCTTTGTCCGCCAAATTGTGCCTTACCGCCCAGAGGTTGCTGTGTTACTAAGGAATAAGGACCTGTGGAACGGGCATGTATCTTATCATCAACAAGATGATGAAGCTTCAAGTAATGCATAAAACCTACTGTAACAGGTTGGTCAAAATACTCACCACTTCTACCATCACGAAGTATTACCTTTCCATCAGTATTAATGGGAACACCTTCCCACTCATCACTTTCTCCATGATGCTCCTTTAGATACTCTAATAAGGTGGCATCTAAGCTTGTTTTATATTTTGTCTCAAACTCTTTCCAATTACAGTTAGCAAAGTCATTGGCAATTTCCAGTGTATCCATAATATCAAATTCATTTGCCCCATCAAATACAGGAGTAGATATGTCTATACCAAGAACCTTTGCGGCTAAGGAAAGATGAATTTCAAGTACCTGTCCGATATTCATACGAGAAGGCACACCCAAAGGATTTAGTACGATGTCCAAAGGTCTACCGTTAGGTAGGAAGGGCATATCCTCTACAGGTAATACACGGGACACAACACCCTTATTACCATGGCGGCCTGCCATCTTGTCGCCAACCTGTATCTTTCTTTTCTGTGCTATATATACACGGACTGTTTCATTTACTCCAGGAGATAATTCGTCTCCATTTTCCCTGGTAAATACCTTAGCATCAACAATAATACCGTACTCACCATGGGGTACTCTAAGCGAGGTGTCTCTTACTTCTCTGGCTTTCTCACCAAATATAGCCCTGAGAAGTCTTTCCTCCGCAGTAAGCTCGGTCTCACCCTTAGGTGTAACCTTACCCACTAGAATATCACCTGCACGAACCTCTGCACCTATACGAATTATTCCTCTTTCATCAAGATCCTTAAGAGCATCATCACCTACGCCAGGCACATCCCTTGTTATTTCCTCGGGTCCTAGCTTGGTATCTCGTGCTTCTGCCTCATATTCCTCTATATGAATAGATGTATACACATCCTCTTGAACTAGACGCTCACTAAGTAAAACCGCATCCTCGTAATTATAGCCTTCCCAGGTCATAAACCCAATTAGAGGGTTCTTACCAAGTGCTAGCTCTCCCTGCGATGTGGAAGGACCATCAGCAATAACTTGACCTTCTTCAATTCTTTCGCCACGTTTTACAACCGGTCTTTGATTAATGCAGGTTCCCTGGTTACTTTTAGCAAATTTAATCATACGATAGGTATACTTTGAACCGTCATCTTGCCTAACAACTATTTCTTTTGCAGTCACTCTCTCTACAATACCAGCCTTTTTAGCCAGTACGCATACACCGGAGTCTATGGCTGCCTTAGCTTCTATACCTGTGCCAACAACAGGAGATTCTGTTACAAGTAAAGGAACCGCCTGACGTTGCATATTAGCACCCATAAGCGCACGGTTCGCGTCGTCATTTTCCAAGAATGGTATCAAGGATGTAGCAACAGAGAATACCATCTTAGGAGATACGTCCATCAAATCAATCTTCTGCTTATCGTATTTTGAGGTTTCTTCCTTATAACGTCCAGAGATACTGTTACCGACAAAATAACCCTGGTCATTAAGCTCTGAATTCGCCTGTGCAACTATATACTTATCCTCTTCATCCGCTGTAAGATAGATAACCTCGTCTGTAACCTTAGGGTCGTCTGGGTTTTCCTTATCAACCATGCGATAAGGTGCCTCTATAAAGCCATATTCATTAATCCTTGCGTAGGAAGCAAGGGAGTTAATCAGACCAATATTAGGACCTTCAGGTGTCTCTACAGGACACATTCTTCCATAATGGGAATAATGTACGTCACGTACCTCAAAACCTGCTCTGTCACGGGATAGTCCTCCTGGCCCAAGTGCAGACAGACGTCTCTTATGTGTCAGCTCTCCCAGTGGATTATGCTGATCCATGAACTGTGACAGCTGTGAGCTTCCAAAAAACTCCTTGACTGATGCTGTTACAGGTTTAATATTTATTAAGGATTGAGGACTTATACCCTCTAAATCCTGTGTAGTCATTCTTTCTCTTACTACACGCTCCATTCTAGATAAACCGATACGATATTGGTTTTGTAGAAGCTCGCCAACAGCACGAATTCTTCTATTACCCAAATGGTCGATATCATCCGCATTGCCTAAGTCATATTCTAAATTAATATTATAATTAATAGAAGCAATTATATCTTCCTTTGTTATATGTTTAGGAATAAGCTCACTTATATTTTTCTTAATTTCTTCCTTTATATCTTCTATAGAAGAATTATCCTCTAATATTTTTTTCAAAACAGGGTAATATACATTCTCAGAGATACCCATTGATTTTCTTTCAGCAACACTGATTTGTGGCACATGATAAGAAAGGTTAACCATCATATTGGAAATAACCTTCACATTCCTCTCATCAGTTTGTACCATAACAGATGGTACGGCAGCATCCTGTATAAGAAGCGCTAATTCATTTTTTACAGCTGTACCTGCCTCAGCAATGATCTCTCCTGTTGATTTATCAACTACATCCTCTGCCAGTACGAAGCCAACTATACGATTACGAAATGCTAGCTTTTTGTTGAATTTATAGCGGCCTACCTTAGCCAAGTCATATCTTCTAGGATCAAAGAACATACTATTAAGTAATGATTCCGCATTCTCAACAGCCAGTGGCTCACCGGGACGCAGTTTTTTATAGAGCTCTAATAAACCATCCTGGTAATTTCCAGATGGATCCTTTGCTGTACTAGGATCTTTAGCAAGACTCGCTAGAATCTTAGGCTCTTCACCAAACAGCTGTTTGATTTCCTCATTGGTTCCATATCCCAAGGCTCTGATAAATGTTGTAATAGGAACCTTTCTATTACGATCTACCCTTACATAAAATACATCGTTGGAATCAGTCTCATATTCCAACCAAGCACCTCTGTTGGGTATAACTGTGGCAGAAAATAGCTTTTTACCGATTTTGTCGTGGTCAGTTGAATAATAGATGCCAGGGGAACGCACTAACTGGCTTACAATAACCCTTTCCGAACCATTTATAACAAAAGTACCCGTTTCTGTCATTAGCGGTAAATCACCCATAAATATGTCATGTTCATTAATTTCATTATTTTCTTTGTTATGGAGCCTAACCTTTACCTTTAAGGGAGCTGCATATGTTGCATCTCTTTCCTTACACTCTTCGATTGTATATTTAATGTCATCCTCGCATAATGCAAAGTCTACGAATTCTAGACTCAAGTGTCCGCCGTAATCCGATATTGGAGAAATATCATCAAATACTTCTTTCAGTCCTTCGTTAAGAAACCATTGATAGGAATCCTTCTGAACCTCAATTAGATTAGGCATCTCCAATACTTCTTCTTGCTTGGAGTAACTCATTCTAACGTTATTACCAACTTTGACTGGATGCATTCTGTTTCTATCCATTGACGTTTTCACCCCTTGAGTTTAATAAGTATATACAAGACTCCGCTAATAAATAAATTAGAGAGTCTTGAAATTTGTAATAAAAATAGCTTTTCTTTTTTTGTTGCATATGTTATAATAATACTAATTAGGCATATATCACCACAATAGTGCACTTTTCATACTACC
>CAZODB010000022.1:2364-17489 GCA_964578425.1 uncultured Herbinix sp. | reverse complement strand
ATAGCATAATCACCCTGCAATATAGTAATATTATCATAGGTAATCGGAAGATTGCATGGTTATCATATTAGAGAATATGAGCTAATATTAAATTGGTTAATTATCGAAATATAGGATGAGGGGGAATATAATGCTTAGATTAAATGCTAGAGATATGCTAGGTGATTCAAAGAAAATAGGCCATCAATATTTTAGGGGGCTTTTATCAGATGATAAATGTTACGATTATCAGTTCATTGATGTCAGCTTAAAGCACCTGATAGTAATTGGTGACTTTACACATCAAATACCAGCATTTAAGGAGCTTTACAAAGATGAAATTATTGGGGGCTACCTAAGAGGTCTATCTAGGGAGAAATCTCACTTCTTACTAATTGATTGGGAAAGTGAGCTAGTTAATCATTATGTATATAGTAATGGTAGCATTGAAAAGATATCTATAGATAAGGATATTCAAGCCCTTATAATACAGCTTCTTTCAGATTATAAATACTGGGTAGGTTTTTTGGATATGAATGGAGATCATATAATTGATCTGTTAAAGCCATCACCAAGTCCTCATTTTTCTACTAATATGCTATTGGGAAATCGTATGAATTATCCCTATCCTTTGCAGACTACTCCCAAATCCGTAGTTGATAGATTCGGGGGAGGTAGCTTTAGATCTCACGCTGCTACTCAGGTATTAGCGACTAGATGGGATATGCTGCCTGAGGAAAACGGGTTTCCTGCTAATAGGCAGTTTTATATCCTAGAAAAAGGCAGGCAGATATTCTATTCTGCAAATGTTACTGACAGTAATATTAAATCGGCGGTATGTAGACACTCCAAAAATTTTACAGAAATTGAGTATATAACCGAATGTGACCTACAGATTAAAAGAAGAATATTTCTACTGCCTCAGTACCAAGGATTACCAATTGCTACTGAGGTTCAGCGTATTATTGTTAAAAATATAGGTCATAGGAATAGGGATCTGCGGATTGTAATGACAGGTATGATGGGCTCTCCAGTTCCGGGAGCATTTATGGAGGATGTGGTTTATTCAACAATAATAATGGAATCCGGTATGGTTATGAGTGAAGATGGTGATTTTCTAGCATATATACCTCATTATTATCCAAATTACTGTCAAAGAGATATTAGATTTATGACAGGTATGTTCTATACAAAGGGGAAGAAATCATTCCCAGAGGAAATAGGAACCCATTATTCTGATTTTATTGGTAATGGTAATCTATACTATCCCCAAGGGTTAATGAACCTATCTAATAAGTTGAATTTAAAAGGACCTGCCTTTATATCACTGGGCAAGGGATTCGCCTTGGGTAATGATGAAGAGGTCATAGCGGATCAATATGCAGGGCTAATTTCCTTATTGGGTGATGTGGTCCCCGATGAGACTATATTTGCCCAGTTGCAGGCACTACATAATAGATTTATTAGCAAAGATATGCTCGATACAAGCTTTGAGGAGCATATGGACTGGTATACACAATATAAATCATACCTTTATATAGATTCACAGAATGCAAAATTAGATAAATATATTAACCATAACCTACCCTTCCAAGTTTTATATCAAACCTTTGTCTCGAGATCATTTGACTTAACGCAAAAGGGATATAGGGAGATTGGATTTAGAGAAATTCAAGATATATATGCTTCGATGTATTACTTTATGTCTATGGGTAAAGATGAATTTGTAAAGGAATTATTGATACAATGGGTAGAAAAGGTGTTTGAATCAGGATATTGCTACCATAATTTCTTTTGGGATGGCAAGGAGCCAGGAAAATGGTCAGATGATGGCTTATGGCTAATACAAGCAATCTATCGATATATACAATTTTCCGGGGATACTGATTTTCTTGAGCAATTAATTGTCATACCCGAATCAGAGGGAAAAAAAAGAAGTGTATACGGCACATTAAAGGCAATTATTCATTATTCAAGTAAGATATCTATTGGAAAGCATGGGCTTCCGCTTATAGATTTTGCTGATTGGAATGATTGTTTAAAGGTTGATTCTGAGTACCTATCGGGAAGTGATAAGGAGAATATAGAGGGGCCTATTGATGCTTATTCGGAAAGTGTTATGAATGGTTTCCTTCTTAGGTTAGCTATGGAGCAGTTGAAAGAGATTGCTATACTCATGCAGGATTATGACTATCAGAGAGAGCTTGACATAAGCATTAATACATTAAGTCAGTCTATACAGAAAAATTGCTGGAAGGATAATTTCTTTGCTAGGGTCTTATTTAACCGTTTTGGTGATGATATAACTTATCTTGGGGCCAAGAATGATGGATTCTCCAGTGATGATACTATAGATGGTACTTACTTCCTGAACTCCTTTAGTTGGTCGATATTATCAGGAGAAGCTACTGAGCAACAGATAGGTATTATGCTAAAACAAGTGGAAAAGCATCTTAAGAAGCCCTTTGGATTTGTACTTATGAGTCCGACAGACCTATCAAGAGTATCTAAGACGACAGCTACAGGTGAATACTTTCCGGGAGATAGGGAAAATGGAGCTATCTTTAAGCATGCATCCATGATGGCTACTGCAGCTATGATAAAGGCAGCCAAGGAGGTAGATAATCAGGAGCTGGCAATAAGACTTAGGGATCTGGCATATTGGATGATTGATAAGGCATTGCCCTATAATACATTAGATAATCCCTATGAGCTTTGTGGAAATCCCAGATGGTGTACTCAGTATATCAATAGTTTTACTGGTGAGCATATTGGGCCTACCTTAAGTGGAACATCTACATGGCTATCGCTTACACTTTTTGAGATGCTGGGAATAGAGTATCAGGGTGCTAGGTTGATTTTAAATCCCTTACTATCCCATGAGGATGAAGTAGTGGTGTTTACATTGCGCTACCTAGATAGCACCTACACAATTAAGATTCAAAAACCGAAAGGATTTTATAGGCTTAAGGATTTTAGCTATACTATATCCCTTGATAATGAAGCTATAGAGGATAATGAAGTTAAGCTAATAAATGACGGAAATAGCCATCAAATATACATAAGGTTCTATTAATAATGTTTAGCCATAGATAAAGACAATAATTTTTATCTATGGCTTGTATTTTTTGCTAATATTATATAGGCTATTATTAGGTTAAAAGTTTTGTCGCTGATACTAGAGTAATATAAAGGAGGTATAAAGTATGATTAATGTTCAGATTGTTGATGATGAGCCAATAGTTAGGATAGGGCTAAAAAAACTAATACCTTGGGAAGAGTATGGATTTCGTGTTGTATGCGAAGCGCAAAACGGGGTTGAAGCATTAGAGCAGCTAGAAAGACACAGGATTGATGTGGTCATTACTGATATTGAGATGCCAATCATGGATGGGATAGAGTATATAAAAAGAATAAATGAAAGAAAGACTAAGCCTGTTGTAGTGATCTTAACAGCATATGCGGAATTTGAATATGCGAAAATAGCCATAGAATATGGTGTAGCAGGCTACATACTCAAGCCTATTATAGAAAGTCAAATATGTGAAACCTTAGGGCACATAAAGAAAAATATTGTTGTTACTATGGAGCGAGAATTTAATAGTGAGTTAGACAATCAGTTGATAGATGCCGTATTGCTTACAGACCATCTTGCTTTTGAGCTTATGGGTAGGATTATAGAAGAGGAGAAGGAATACAGTGAAGATGATGTTAAGGAGACCTGCTTTCGTTTCATCTATATTCTAGAAACTATTGTCAACAATGTAAATAAAAAATATAGGAATTTGAGTAAGCTTGAGAAGCTAGATAATTACCAGAGCATAAAAAACAAGCGATTTATTAATAAAGCAGATTTGATTTCTGATTTTAAACAGGAAATACATAGGATGTTTGATATATTAGAAAAATATTATTTGATATATAAGGATAATATCGTAAGACAGGCTTGTAATTATGTGATAGACAATATTGATAAGAAGATCTCACTTACAGAAATAGGCGAGGTATTAGGGATTAGCAAAAATTATTTTTGTAGCCTATTCAAGCAGGAGACCGGAGAAAATTTTCTAAATTATGTAACTAAAATAAAGATGCAGCGTGCTAAGTACCTACTGAAAGAAAAGAATATGAGGATATATGAGGTAGGCAATCTATTAGGATATGTGGATACGACATACTTTACACAATTATTTAAAAGGTACTGTGATATGACACCGCAGGAATATAAAAAAGCTGAGTGTGAAAATTATGAGTATATGGAGAAAAAAATCAAATAATAAATATTATGCCACGATTACAAATGTATTACTGGGTAGCTATATCCGTGTAATGATTGTTTCTATGGTTTTTGGCATTGTCATATTTATAGGAATTACCGGTAAGGAATTACGCCATAGACAATCATTAAATAATGATAAATTATTAGGTATCGTGACATACATAATTGACTCTAAGCTGAATGATATAAAAACATTTGCTGATGGGCTTGTAATAGATGACGAACTACATGATATATTTACAAGAAATCATGATATAAGGAACAACCTACTAGGTAGCTTTCTTATGAGAAGAATGGCGCAGCAGGATGTCATATCCTCTATACATATTATTTGTGAGGATTCTATCATATCTGAGTTCAAATATCCGGTATATAATAATGATCAAAAGCAAACAATCGAGAACTTGTCTATAGATGAGAATCATAGAATAAGAGGGGATTTTTACTGGGAGATAGGTGCAGATAATGAAGAAGAGGATAGGAATATCTTTTATTTTGTAAGTAATATAAAATCAATAGATATGACAGAGCACTTAGGTTATCTCGTAGTATTTATGGATGTTAATCAGCTTCAGCAGGAAATTGTTAATTATCTAGATAAGGAAAATGAGATACTAATTAAAAGTGCATCTGATAAAATAATTACTTTTCCTAACAATATCTCTAATGCTTCCATAGGTAAGGATATACAAGTACTAAAGGAATATGAAAGCAACTTAGAGGATATGCCTGACAGGTATAGTGCAAATGTGTTACCTAGTATAGGTGGTGTAATTTTAATTTCTTCAAAGCAATCTATCCGTGGAAGTAACGTTGACTACGCCATAGTATTTATGCTCATTGTCATTATAGAATTTACAATAATTGCATCAATTGTACTCAAAAAACGTGTTATAGTTCCTCTTGAAAAGATAGCTGAAAGAGCCAAGGAGATTACCAATAAGGGGAACTTAAGTATTCAATTTCCCAATGAAAAACACTACTCCGAAGCAGATGATATTTCGAATGCTCTAAACGAAATGATGTCTCAGATTAGAGGATTGATGGATGATGTGGAAAAAAGGGAAAAGTTACAGAGACAATTGGAGCTATCAGTTATTAACCATCAGATTAAGCCACATTTTCTATACAATACTCTAAATGCAGCTAGTATATTGGTAAGTGTTGAGGAAAAGGAATCAGCAAAGCAGCTCATAACTACATTGGCCAGCTATTATCGTGCCTGCCTAAATCATGGCAATGATATCATATCATTAGAAGGAGAATTAGGCATAGTTCAGGATTATATTAAAATAGCATTGATCAGAAATCCCAATATACTGAAATTTAATTATGATATCGATGATAGCTTACTTTCATTACAGCTACCGAAGATGACTATTCAGACACTTGTGGAGAATAGTATAAAATATGGAATAAAGAATATAGGACAGCCTGTAAATATATCTATTATTGTAAAAAGGAAAGAGGATTATGTAGAGGTCGTCGTAGAGGATGATGGGGTTGGGATGAGCCCTGTTACTATAGATAGGATTATGAAGGGTGAACAGCTAGATGTAAAATCAGGATTTGGAATAAAGTCTGTCCTAAATCGTCTGGCACTTCAATACGAAACTAAGGATATGAATGATATAATGGAGATACAATCAGAGCCTAATAACTACACAAGAATAATTTTGAAGGTTAAGTACAGATAGTATTCATATAATATTTATTAACGCAAGTAGAACACTTGTGACTTTAGTCATGAGAGGTTCAAAGAATTAAAATATAACTCTAGATACCCTTGAAGGGTGGTCTGGAGTTATTTTTATGTAAGAGAATCTACCTCCTACTATATAAGAAATTGTGAATATTGTCCTCCTATATCGTAATATTACATAGTTATAGGATGTAACTATTTATTCTATAATTAAAGAAGAGGAAAGGTCTGGATAATAGGATACAAGGCTTGAAAGGGGTATAAGCATGCTAAAAAGACAATATTTAAAAAGTATAATGGCAATCATTCTGACTGCTTCTATGATGGGTATTACATTGCAAGCATCTATAACTCGTACTCAAGCTGCAACAGATCTAACACAGGAGGAGTTCAAGAATGTAGTAAATACATATTCCATAGATGATACGATTCTTACATATAAAGAATACATAGCTGCTTATGACAATACTTATCCTGATACTGAGATAATCATATCCGCAACTGATTATGCGAAATATGAAGAGGATGGGCTAGAGGTTAAACCTGAGATATATCAGGATCATGATGGCCTGGTAGGAGACAGCATTTTAACAGAGGACAACTCCCTAATCGAATATGATATCGAGGTAGCAGACAGTGGCTTCTACTATCTTTCATTATTATATTATCCTGTAGAGGGAAAAAGCTCGGATATTCAAAGAAGCTTTTTTATAGACGGGAAGCTCCCCTTTAATGAAATGGCATTAATTGAATTTGATAGGTTATGGAAGACGGAGATACAGGATACCTATGTGGATGACAATGGAGTCACCGTGAAGAATTGGGAAAAGGACAATCAAGGTAATGACATAAAGCCCCGCAGTATAGAGGCTCCAGAATGGATATCCTCATATTGCTATGACAATAACGGATACATCACTAGTCCTTTGGCTATCTATCTTACTAAGGGAGCTCATACCATATCCGTGCTTTCCTTAAGAGAGCCTATGCTTATCCATGAGATAAGTCTAAAGAGCTTCGATAGAATCATGGATTATGATTCTGCGATTAATACATGGAATGAGGCGGGAGCAAAGGAGACTAGTGGTCAACATATAAGGATTGAGGCTGAGAATGCCTCCATGACATCCTCTCAAATGCTATATCCCAAGCAGGATCAATCCACACCTGCAGTCTATCCCTCAAGTCCTAAAACACTTCACAATAATATAATTGGAGATAATTCATGGAGAAATTCAGGACAGTGGATTGAATGGTCATTTGATGTGCCTGAAACAGGATACTACAATATATCATTACATGTAAAGCAAAGCTATCTTCGTGGAATTAATGTATCTAGAAAGATTACTATTGATGGTGAAGTACCCTTTGAGGAGATGTCGGACTATCAATTCAAGTATGATTCCCGTTGGAAGAATATAGTCCTATCTGATGATGAAGGAAGTCCCTATTATATTTATCTGGATGAGGGTAATCATACAATTCGTATGGAGGTTGTTCTCGGAGAATTTTCGGATATCGTAAGTGAAGTAGAGGATGCCGTTAAAAAGCTAAATGCCATATATCGTAAGGTTATTCGTATTACAGGCGTGGCTCCGGATGTATATAGAGATTATCAGATTGAAGCAATCCTACCGGGTCTTGAGGCAGAGCTTATCGATGCAAGAGACCAGATTGAGGACGTGATTATTAGACTTAGGGAGGTTGCAGGAAAGAATTCGGATAAGGAGACTGTTCTTAGAACTATGAGAGACCAGTTGACACAGCTCATTAAGGATCAAGAGGATTTTATTAAGGTTATAAGTTCATATAAAATAAATGTAAGAGCATGTGGTAATTGGATTACACAGGTTATTCAACAACCATTAGCCATTGACAGAATAGATATATATTCTCCGGATGTTGAAGTTGAATATGATAATGCATCATTTTGGTCTAGGCTGGTTTATGAAATTAAGCGATTATTTTATTCCTTCATAATAGACTATAACATGATTGGTAATGTGGCAGATAAGGATTCTGAAAATGTTACCCTAACTCTTTGGATCGGAACAGGAAGAGATCAGGCGAATGTAATTAAATCCTTAATAGATGATACCTTCACCAATGATACAGATATTAATGTTAATGTACAGCTGGTAGACATGGGTACACTACTTAAGGCTACTCTGGCAGGCGAAGGTCCTGATGTAGCCATTCAGGTTGGGCCGACTCAAGTGGCTACTGGTCAAGTAGCTGCCAGTATGATTAGTTCGGCCAATGACACTCCTGTGAACTATGGTATACGTAATGCTGTTTTAGATTTATCAAAGTTTGAGGATTATCCCGAGGTCGCTGCTAGGTTTTCAGAAAGTGCAATGGTACCTTTTACATATAAGGATTCTGTATATGCGCTACCAGATACCCAGTCCTTTATTATGATGTTCTACAGGATGGATATATTGGCTGAGATAGGGCTTAAGCTTCCAAGGACATGGGATGAGGTCAAGGTGGCCATGACAGTGCTGTCAAAGAACCAGATGGAATTTGGTATGCTACCAGGAGAGCAGATATTTGCTATGATGCTATATCAAATGGGTGGCTCATATTATAAGGCTGATGGTAACGCCTCGGACCTTGATTCTGAGATTTCAATTAATGTATTTAAGGAATACTGTGAATTTTATACAGACTATAAGCTGGATAAGGAGACCAGTGTTGAGGAGAGGTTTAGGACTGGAGAGTGTCCTATAATTATTTCTGATTATCAATTTTATAACAACCTTCAGGTCTCTGCTCCTGATATTAAAGGTCTCTGGGACTTTACCGTAGTTCCTGGGAGGTTAGAGGAGGATGGCACCATAAATCATACCACGGGAAGTATAGGGCTTGCTGATCTTATTATGGCTGATACCCAATATCCCGAGGAAAGCTGGGAGTTTATAAAATGGTGGACCTCTGCACCTACACAGACTATGTTCGGAAGAGAGATGGAAAGTCTAATGGGATCCAGTGCCCGCGTGGCGACAGCGAATCTAGAGGCTTTGGAAAATTTGTCATGGCCTGTTGATGATTATAAAGCGCTTATGACTCAGTTTGCTAAAACCAAGGGAATTCCCCAGGTTCCTGGAGGATATTATTCTTGGCGTAATGTTAACAATGCATTCTATACAGTAACGACAGATACAGATACGGCCACTCCAAGGGAAGAGCTTATGGAGAAGGTGATATATATCAATGCCGAGATAGCCTATAAGATGGAAGAGCTGGATATAGATCAAAGGGATGAACCTGAGGAGGAGAAATCCTCCATTACTAGCAGTGAAAACCTTAAATCTTTTGAGGAGGAGAAATCCTCCGTTACAAGCAGTGAAAACTTGAAATTTACTGAGGAGGATTGGTATGGCGACTAAGAGAGCGAAAACATCTGAAGGTGCCATAAGCTTTACTAGTAAGCTACGAACCCTCAGATAGTGGCTATGAGACCAGTGGTTATGAGGCTTTAGGCGGGATTCGCTTTGATGATGTATTCTTAGAGCCAGGAGAGGAGAAAGCCTTTTATTTAGTACTGGGATATGGCATGGATCAATCTGAACTTATAAATACAGCGCAGAAGTATCTAGATAAGACAGGATTTCGCGAGGTCTTAGATATTACAAAAGCTTATTGGAAGGATAAAATAAATATAAGATTCGAATCAGCTAGCAATGAATTTGATCAATGGTTGTATTGGGTCACATTTCAACCAATGTTAAGAAGAATATACGGATGTTCCTTTCTACCACACCATGATTATGGTAAGGGTGGACGAGGGTGGAGGGACTTGTGGCAGGACTGCTTGGCCTTACTTGTAATGAATCCTACGGGTGTAAGAGAGATGTTATTAAACAATTTCGCTGGCATTCGTATAGATGGAACAAATGCAACTATCATTGGAAGGAAGCCCGGTGAATTTATTGCTGATAGGAACAACATAACGCGGGTATGGATGGATCATGGAGTTTGGCCTTTTATTACGACATGTCTATATATAGAGCAAACAGGGGATATGGAACTGCTTCTCGAGGATAGGGAATATTATAGAGATGGGCAGATCAATCGGGGAGAACAAAGGAATCCTAAGTGGAGCCAAGAGGAGGGAAATATACTCCTGACTCAGGAAGGTGAAGTATATAGGGGTAGTATATTAGAGCATATCCTCGTACAAAACCTAAGCTCCTTTTATGATGTTGGGGAGCATAATCATATTAGATTGCGTGGAGCAGACTGGAATGATGCTCTAGATATGGCATCTGAAAGAGGAGAGAGTGTAGCCTTTTCTGCCGCCTATGCAAGTAACTTAGAAGAGATAGCTGGTTTGATTAAACGGCTAGTTAATGAGGCTGGAATTAGCAAGCTATATATTGCTATGGAAATTATGGTACTTCTTAATTTAAAGCCCATCTATTATAATGATATACACAAAAAAAGAGAGATACTAGATGAGTTTTGTAACCTCAGTAAGGATTCTGTGAGCGGTAAAAAGGTAGCTGTTGACTGCCATGAATTATACGATAATCTTATGGGTAAAAGTGAGTGGATTAAGAGACATATCAGAGACACCGAATGGATTACATCGTCAGAGGGAGATGCTTGGTTCAATGGTTATTATGATAACAATGGAAGGCGACTAGAGGGAGAGACACCCTTAGGGGTTCGCATGATGCTAACAAGCCAGGTATTTACTATAATGTCCGGGATATCTACTAAGGATCAGACAGAGAAGATAATAGAAGCAGCAGATAAATACTTATATTCTGATGAGATTGGTGGATATCGTCTAAATACTAATTTTCATGAGGTGAAGACAGATATGGGAAGAATGTTTGGCTTTGCCTATGGACATAAGGAAAATGGTGCGGTATTTTCTCATATGACAGTAATGTATGCATATGCCTTATACAAGAGAGGATTTGTAAAAGAAGGCTTTAAGGCCATAGATAGCCTATATCGCCATTTAAGCGATTTTAGTAAAAGCAGGGTATATCCAGGTATTACAGAGTATATCAATGAAAAGGGCGAGGGGATGTATCATTACCTAACCGGATCTGCCAGCTGGCTATTACTAACTGTACTTACTCAGATGTATGGAATAAGAGGAAACGCTGGTAATCTATACTTTGAGCCAAAGCTGCTTCTGGAGCAATTTGATGATGATGGTAAAGCAGCGGTATCTTGTATATTTGCCAATAAAAATCTAAAAATCATTTATCATAATATAGCTAAAAAGCAATATGGTAAATACATGATATCTAATATAGTGTTAAATGGAAAGCCAATGGACAATAATCAGCAAATACCTAAATCAATAATTAATCAACTTAATTCAAATGAAGGTCATATTATAGAGATTAAACTATTATAGCTTTCTTATGGCAATCTCATATACCTCAACCTTGCATCTGCTATACCTTAGATAGATTGAACTTTTTAAATTTTAATAGAAAGTATTGGCATATCATGGTATAATAGATAAAGGTCAGCAGATACCAAGCAGAATATAAATTAAAATGTACATATATGGCATGTTTAACGTTTGTAGGGGGGAACTATGAGAAAAGTAAAAAAACTAAGAATTAAAGATAGGAAAGAGAATGTAAGAGGAGAAGATAATGGTATAGTTCGCTTCGTAAAAAAAAGATTACTTAGCCTACAAATTTCATTGTCAATTGTATTAGTTGTGGTGGTACTGACAGTGATACAGAGTGGCATCTCATTAAACTCCATGAATAAGAGTACGGAATATGCATTGACATCCTCATTGCTTGATATGGCAGAGGAGACTGCATTACAGATCGAGACACAGATGAAATACTATTTAAGTGAAGCCCGTGCAGTTAGTAATGTGCTATGTCGTGAGGAGATGACAGAAGCTGATAGAAAGGAAACCTTATCTTTTATACAATCCAGATATGATTTTTCAAGTATAATGTTTATAGATGCAAATGGCAAAAATATTTATGATGGTAAAGATTATTCTGACATGGATATATACAATGAGGCAAAGAAAAGCGGAGTTGCCATATCAGATGCTATTATTGATGATTCCCAAGAGGGAAGAAAATACACCTTCCAAATAGCAGTGCCTGTAATAAAGAACGGTTTACCGGCAGGTGATTTTTTGGGAGTATTGGTAGCCACATCAGGGCGTGATGCATTTACAAATATGATAAGGAAGATAGAAATTGGAGATAGTGGTCGTGCATTTATAACTAATAGTAAGGCCGATATAATTTCTATATTTGATAATTTAAGAGACACAGGGATAAATACACCTGAGACCTTTTATAGTGATAATGTGCCTGATGATTTAGAAGCGATTTATGATAGGATGCTTACTCTAGAATCAGGTGAATCAGATATAGGGAAATATAAAGATAAAGAGACTGGAGAGACCATATATATTGGATATGCACCCATAGAAAATACTCCTGATTGGAATGTAGGAATCTATGCTGTAAAGAGTGATTTCTTTTCAGAGAGTGCCAGAATGACTACCTTAAGCATAATTCTCACTATAGTATTCATATTATTAAGCTTTGTTATGGGTGAATTTATATCATATTTGATTATAAAGCCAATTAAGAAGATTACCCTCAAAATTAATAAGTTTGCTCTGCTGGATTTAACAAGCGATGAAAAGGATGACAAGCTTGTCAGACGTGAGGATGAAATCGGCTCCATGAATAATGGTATAGAAGAGATGCGTAACAACATCAGTATGTTTATGAAGGAGATATATGATACCTCCAGAATCATTGAAGAGAATGCGGGTAAGCTAGAGCAGATTGCAAAACAGACCTATAACAGCTCAACTGACAACTCTGCCACCACTGAAGAGCTTGCAGCCAGCATGGAAGAGGCGTCAGCGACTACGGAGGAAATCAAAGAAGACATCTTTAATATTTCAGGTAGAGTAAGTGATGCAACAGAGAAATCCGTTACAGGTAAGGACCTAGCAGAGGAGATTAAGGGTAGGGCAGATATCATTAAGGCCTCAAATACTGAGAATGCAGAGAATGCCAATATCCTGTTCCTTGATGTTAAGAAAAAATCAGATGCCGCCTTACAGCAGGCAAAAGCTATAAGTAAGATAGATGAGTTGACTGATATTATTAAGACCATGGCTAAACAGACAAACCTCTTGTCACTGAATGCTTCAATCGAAGCTGCAAGAGCTGGCGAACAAGGTAGGGGATTTGCTGTAGTAGCAAGTGAAATTAGACAATTAGCAGCTTCAGTAAATGAGACAGCAATTGAAATAGATAAGATTATCGGAGAGACTGTCTCTGCAGTAGATGGTCTTGCAGATTGCTTGGGACAGTCAATTAACTTTATCGAGGGTACAACAATCAAGGATTATAAGGAGATTATAGCTGCCAGTGAGCAGTACGGTGACGATGCAGATACTATTAAGGATATGCTTATAACCATAAATGAATCTATGGAGGTGCTTAATACAATAACAAAGCAGATTACTGTATCTACTGCTGGAATTAGCACAATCATGGACCAGTCAACTATAGGAGTTACAGACATAGCAGAGAAGACCTCCGAGGTTGTTAATATGTCCAATGATACTAACATAATGGCTGAAAGAAGCATGAGTAATGCGAAGAGCCTAAAGGAAATTGTTCAAAAGTTTAAGTTAGATAAATAAAAGCTTAAAGTAAATAAATGAAAAACAGGTCTCTCCAATGTGAGGGACCTGTTTTTATAAACAGTTAATTGTGCTCAATCAATTCGTATACCTTATCCAGTGCTTTAGCTGCTTCGACTTCATAATCAGGGGTCAATGGCTCATCAGCTTTGCTTTTGTCCACCCGGTACCATTTCTTATAGGATATGTGGAAGAGGAGCTTAGAGTTCGGTAGCTGGAAGGTTAGTATATCGCCGTAGGAATTGGGCATATTTCCAGAGGCTTTTCCAACGATATACCCTAAGTCATTGTCCCCGATTAGCATTGCAAAATCCATAGCGGAGCTATAGGTACGGACGTTAGTAAGAACATATACGTTCCCATCAAATAAAGGATCCATTTTTTTGTTCTTATAAACGATATTAGTATTTTTACTTAGATACCAGCCATACCGGACAGCACAATCCCATGAATTGTAGCTGTCGACATCTAAATATCTTAAAAATTCATTGGCAACATATGAGTTCCCACCAGAATTGCCACGGAGATCAATTGCAATATTAGTTATTTTATTATTGTGTACTTCTTTGAAAAACTGATCTAATACGAAAAGATATTCATCATTACAGATACATTTCTTCAAGGTAAATATAGCCAGGTCATTCTCTAAATCAATCTTATATGAAACCCATTCTGTTGATTCCTCATTTTCGTAATTTTCAATCTTATCAACTGTGACAAAATCGTAATGATAGTCAGTAAGACCATCTTCTGTCTGAAAGGTAAGGGTTACACCATTAGTAGTATCTATTCCGCAGTAATTTAGATATAATTCAGATATTATGTAGGTGTGATAAAAAATGCTCTCAGCATAAGCCTCAGTCTCGAAGGAATATTGCCCTGTAAATGTCTCAAATATGGAGGCTATAGGAATGCCGTTAATGGCGGTAGGGTTTCCATAAGTCATTATTTGAGAAAAATCAGATATAAAATGATCGGTCGCTGGATTATTATAGTTTACGCTGGTATGACCGTCATGTAGTTTTGATGCGATTCTTTCTGCAGATTGCCATAACTCAAGAACGGTGGTTTTATCCTGAAGGGACTGTTCCTCAACCTGATATTGCTCCTTCAAGGCAGCAGTCAAATCATCGGATCCATCCAGATATGCTGGGTGGTAGTTATTCAAATGAGTCATTAGAAAATTTAAATCCTCGACTGCCTTTTCACGGGTCAAGTCCTCAGTCAAAAAAAGTGAAGGCTCTGGGTTTGTAACTGTTGCTCTATAAGGATACATGAAAGCATAATAGTAACTAACAGAACCTCCTAATAAAATAGCGAGGATGAGAATGAAGATAATGATTTTTTTAATTCTCTTTTTTACAACTTGATTCATATGTAAGCTCCTTATTCTATACGGTTCTTTAGTTATACCATATAGCACCATATTAATGCAAGATGTTTCAACAGATACTGTCTTGTATTCCTAATTATTAGAATAATGGAGG
>CAZODB010000022.1:0-2264 GCA_964578425.1 uncultured Herbinix sp. | reverse complement strand
TCTACTATATCAGAAGTGGAAGAGCTTTAGATATGATATTCATGGCGAAATTATCTGTTGTCTGTACAAATGAAGAGAGGATTCGGAGTATGCATATTAAAATAGCGATAGTCGAGGATGAAAGAGACCAATATGAGTTTGTTGCCAGACGGATAAATGACTGGGCGGACAAAACCAAACAACGCGTAACTATAGCCTATGTAACCAGTGCGGAGGAATTTCTTTTTAAGTATGACCAACCAGCCACCTTTGATATTTTGTTTCTTGATGTATGTATGAATCAGATGAACGGCATGGAGTTAGCTAAGGCAATCAGAGGGTTTGACAGAGAGGTGCAGATAGTCTTCCTGACAGGTGTTTCTGATTATGTTTTTGAAGGTTATGAGATTGGGGCGGTCAGATATCTGATTAAGCCAATAGATGAGAAGAAACTGTCAGATACGCTGGAAGCCTGCTTAGAGAAATTAAAGAAGCGTACGGAGGATTATATTTCTTTTAAATATCTGGGTGAGAATATTAAGATAGCAAGATCGGATATCATATATGTTCAGGTGAACAGCCATTATCTTCAGATGGTGACGACAAAAGAAACCTACGAATGGAAAAAAAGCCTCAAGAAGATGATTGAGAGGCTTGATACGAAGCGGTTTGTAGCAGCCAACCGTTCGACGGTGGTGAATCTTGAATATGTAAGCAAGATAACCCGGGAAGAGTGTATCTTAGAGAATGGTGAAACAATACAGGTTAGCCGGGGTGCCTATATTGCATTAAACGAAGCGTTTATGAAATTTTACGTGGGTTAGTAGTGAAAAGTGATATAGCCTAACATAGGGATAAATAGTACCAACAAGAAGCGATATGGAGTGGAGATACATATGTTTAAGAGATATGAGAAGCAATTTCTTGACTATCAGGTTCAGACTATGTCGAAGCAGGTCGAGGAAGTCAATGAAATCTATATGACCATGCGTGGATGGAGACATGATTATCATAATCATCTTCAGAAGCTGAAGGCGCATCTTTCGACGGGGCAGATTGAGGAGGCGAAGAAGTATCTTAATGAACTTGAGGGAGACCTGGACAATATCAAGGTTAAGTACACTACTGGTAACGTTAGCCTTGATGCTATTCTAAACAGTAAGCTCTCATTGGCAGAAAAAGAAGACATCCTCATAAACTGCAAGGTGGAAATTAGTGATAACCTTACTGTTGCAGATATAGACTTATGTGTTCTTTTGGGCAACCTTATCGGTAACGCGGTGGAATCATGCAGGAAAATGCAGGATGGTGATAAGCGGTTCCTTCGAATCTACATGTGTATCAGAAAGCAGCAGCTATATATATCGGTAACCAATTCCACGAGCGAAGTGATAAGGAAACTGGATGCGGAGTATATTTCTAAAAAACGCGGTGATCATGGACACGGACTTAAGCGTATAGATCTTGTTGTAGACAAATATGGAGGCTTTATTAAACGCGCTAATGAGCCAGGAGTATTCTCCACTGAAATCATGCTTCCGCTATAATATAAATGTAATTCGTGCACGAAAGTAAGCAGTTCGTGCACTTTTTTATTACAGGGAAGCTTTATGTGATACCATTAGTGTAAAATAAATGTTAGAGGTGCAATATGAAGGAAACAGTGAATAAATATTCTTTGCTTAACAACATAAGGTATTCATATCGGACACTTTTTAGAAAATGCCCCATGATGAGACTGGGGGTTGGTGGAACGGTAGCTACTGAGTTAGTGGGCAATGTTGTCAGAACGGTTACATTGGCAGCAGTAGTGGCAAGCATTACCGAAAAAGGCAAAGTCAGTCACTATCTATTAGTTATGGCAGTAATGCTTGCTGCATATTTAGTTTCTAATTTTCTGAGTCAGTATATCAGGGAATGGAGCAGCTTTTATTATGAGAACACCCAGAATAGAGAGTTCTTAATGCGGCTTGTGAAAAAGAGTCTCAGATCTGATTATGTGAATGTAGAGTCACCTGCTCAGCAAAGACTTCTTACCAGAGCTAGCCATGCTGTTCATATGTATAGACAGGGTGTAAACCAGATTTATAACAATACTCCTATGGTTATTGCAAATATTATTGGAATTATTCTATATTCGCTAACCATAACCCTTCTTGACTATAGAATTTTGATAGTGATGCTTGTTATGTCTGCTGTGAGTGCTGTACTTGAAGCAAATGCTCGGAGGTTCAGAGCTTATGGAGCTTCAGAATGAGAAGTATGATGGGACACTTCCTATAGAA
>CAZODB010000021.1:15616-17738 GCA_964578425.1 uncultured Herbinix sp. | reverse complement strand
TAAGCCAATCATTTACTTATAGAGCCGGTATATATCGACTCTTCCTCCTATCAGTCTACTATAATAATGCGTATGTGTTAGGCAAATTTATGATTTATCAATTACATATAAACAAAAAGAAGGATTCTATACTAACCCTGTTGTCTGTTCAACTTCACGCAGTGCATGTATTGTTCTTTCGAACAGCTCATCAAGCTCCCAGCCAAGCATATCTGCGCCATCTTTAATTACCTCTCTTGAACAACCTGCTGCAAATTTCGGGGTTTTGAACTTCTTTCTCAAGGAACTAACCTCTAAATCCATAGTGCTTTTTGATGGACGCATAGCCGCACAAGCTCCGATTAACCCTGTTAGTTCATCGGTCGCATATAGCACCTTCTCCATCTCATGCTCTGGCTTGATATCTACACATATACCGTATCCGTGACTTGCCACAGCGTGTATAAGTCTTTCGTCCAAGCCTCGCTCTCTCATAATCTCCTGCGTCTTTACACAATGCTCCTCAGGATATTTACCAAAATCAAGATCATGAAGTAGTCCCACTAGACCCCAGAAATCTTCCTCTCCATGACCTAATTCTCTTGCAAAATACCTCATGACTCCTTCCACAATCCTAGCATGCTTCAAATGAAATTCATCAGTATTAAACTCGCATAAAAGCTCCCATGCCTCTTCCCTAGTTGGTATCTTTCCCATAATCAACCTCCTGATAAATATAAGCAAACCACTACAGGCTATGGTTTGCATAATTATTTGTTATCTATGAATATACAACAAGAAGCAAGGAATTACAAGCATCTTCACACCCAATATTCTATACCCCTTAATTTTATATCTAACCAAATGACTAGTCTCAACATCTTAATAATATCTTGTCTATGACCCTACTTCAGCAAGATCCTTTATCACTTCTCCAGCTATTATTAATCCTGCCACAGAAGGCACAAATGATACACTTCCTGGTATCTGTCTCTTGTCAGTACATTTCCTTTCTGTACCCGGAGGACATATACAATTAATCTTACAGCTGGTTTCTTCTTGCTCCATAGGCCTCAAGGCTGGTTCCTTCGAATAAACAGTCTTTAAACTCTTAACTCCTCTGGCTTTCAGCTCCTTACGCATAACCTTGGCAAGAGGACAGACTGAGGTTTTATATATATCTGCTACCTCAAATCTTGTTGGGTCTAGCTTATTCCCTGCTCCCATACAACTAATTATCGGAATATTCTTCTCCTGACACCTTAGTACCAGCTCTATCTTACCCGATACAGTATCTATGGCATCCACCACATAATCATATATAGAGAAATCAAACTGATCTGCTGTCTCCTTGGTAAAGAAACACTGATGCATCACTACCTCTGCCTTTGGACAAATCTCTAGAACTCTATCTCTCATGACCTCAACCTTATATCTTCCAATAGTCTTTCTTGTAGCGATAATCTGTCTGTTTAGATTAGTAAGACATACCTTATCATCATCTATTATATCAAATCGGCTGATACCACATCGTACTAAGGCTTCAACCACATAGCCTCCTACCCCGCCGATTCCAAATACGGCCACTCTTGCCTTGTCAAGCTTCTTCATAGCTTCCTCACCAAGCAAAAGCTCTGACCTTGAAAATTGATTCAAAATCCCATCCTCCCTTAATTACCTTATAAGACTACCTGTAATAGCCTATATGGACTTGAATTTTACATTATCATTTACCGAATACCAAATAGTATATCAGCTGGCAAAATACAAAGCGCGTGAGTGCGCATCCCTAGCGGAGCGTTTTTCATTAATAGGATGAACTTTCCTATTACATGAAAAGAGGGCATTGTCATATGTAGGAAACCTATTATGACAACACCCTATTCATTAGCTTACTTCTTCGAATTCATCCTTGCCCACTCCGCATAAGGGGCAAACCCAGTCTTCGGGAACATCTTCCCACTTAGTTCCAGGAGCTACACTGTTATCTGGATCTCCTAATTCTTCATCATAAATATAACCGCAAGCAGTACATTCAAACTTTCTCATATTACATACCTCCATATTGTAGTTTTTCTTAAAGCTACATAATTATGTATACCATAGTTTGGGACAAATCTCAACCATGATTTTCTATTTATTT
>CAZODB010000021.1:2379-15516 GCA_964578425.1 uncultured Herbinix sp. | reverse complement strand
CTTCATCTTCAAATAATTCTTAATATCAAGGTAGTAGTAATACTCAAGTATTGCTTGATATGCCTGAATATCATTTTCTGCTTTATCAGGACAATTACATATGATTTCTTCCCCTATCTCACTATAGCTTAGTCCATCTATAAGATGCCTAGCAGTAATAAGCTGTGCATTATGACATAACATATTATGCTTATTATTCCTATTATGCCTCTTATGATTATTATGCCTATCAGACTCCATAAGATTATAACAAGCCTTATCATTACATACTCTTTCTGTACTTGCTACTCCGTTCATAAAGAATAATCCTATACCTAAAGCCACAAAGGACCAAATATATAACCACATAGCAAAATGCACAGAAACCATTATAAGAACTAGCAAGCCAGTAACAGAGGATAATAGGTTCATTATACAACCACCCATGGTATAAAGCCTTACTCCTTGATTTATGGACTTGGGATACATGATACACTTATACCCTATTTCTCCAACAATCATTAATTTAAGCCTACTGCTCTCTCTTTTTATTACTATTTTATATATATGCAGATATAGAAACCTCCATCCCGTAAGAAGGCCACCAATTAAATGTCCGACCTCGTGAAGAACTATCTGCATGATAAACCCTAACCCTATAGCTGGGATTATATGAAATAACACCTTACCCATATGATTATCCTCTTCATTTATGATATACCCTTACAAGAACTATCCTACCACATAGGGACCTGTGGGATGCTCAACAGCAAACTAATAGTACCTCGCTAATCTACTCCCACACATGTTTTACTTTAATTCAGGTACCCTTGCCCCATGCTCTATACACTCGCAGCAATAAGCTCCAAGCCTTGCACATTCCTCTATGGTGTCAAATGTTTCTTCCAACAGTGTTCTACTCTCAGCAATACTTTCACAACCTTGTCTATGGGCTAGATAATACCAGCTCTTTTCTTCGACATAATACCTTGGCTTTTTCACAATATTTGCCCCTGCTGATGCTATCTTATTGAATGTATAATCTCTATCAGGTCCATAGGGATAGCCTTGAAATACCACTAGGATATTTACATCTTCTATATACTCTGCCCATTCATCCTTCTTACCAGTAGGAAAGGAGAATGAATAGGTTATACCCTGTCTATTAGCTATAAGGCTGTGTCTACTTGTATAATAAGCCATTTCCTCCTCTAGTTTATTAATTATGGTGCCTTTTCTTATTAGCTCATAATCTTCATCATGAAGAAGGATACAGCTATTGTTTCTTATTCTAAAATCAGTATACAGGGGACTCTTCTGAAACTCCTTATAATTACCTTCTACCACTGCTCCGTCTATGCCAAGTAAGCCTTTCTTATCATATACATAGACCATATCAGTAAGTGTAAAACGATAGATAAAATGTCCATCCTCATAGCTATAGGGCATCTTTTCTGTCCAAACCCGTTCTACATATGTATTTCCATCTATCCCCTTATATTCATCGTAATAATAAACATAATACCCATCCACATCACAAAGAAGAATTACAGGTATGTATATCTCTATCTCCGCCTGTGCAGAGATATCTGATATTATCCCCAAAGATGAATATAGGGATGTGAAGAAGGTATTAAGCACTTCTACTTTATTAACTGCTCCACAACCGTAAGAACCTGTCTTAGATAAATAATTAACTGCATCTGATGTAGCAGAGGATAATGAGGTCGCGATCTCTATGCTTTCATTTTCTATTGACTTTAGCTTACCTATGGACACATCTGTCTTTATGACTACTCCAAGAAAAAATACTAGAAACAATAGAGCAAAATGGTATATTTTCATACTTATCATCCTTATGAGTTAATCGATACTTAGTGTTAATCTATTCCTTTAGCATTTAACATTACTTTGTCAGATAATACTGCTTTTCTATTTAACTTTACTTAGCTAGATATATTCTTTTCCTGTTTATCTTTACATCGCTAGATAATATTGCTTTCAATTTAACATTGTCTAGTTAGGTTGTTTTATTTGCTCATCACGTGTTCCGTCCTTTTAATATGAATCCACTTATCACTTATAGACGGATATATCTTTCCTAGGACCCTTCTTGCTATAGTCGAAGATTTATTGTTCACTTCTACGCTAAATACATCATCAAGGTTAAAGATATACCTCTTTTTCTTATATAATATATCTAGTATTTCTTCTGTGTGGTTTATATGCTCATACTTCATTATATTTCCTGTAAAGACAGGAATCTTCTGTATACACCTAGGACATCCCGGGTTTGTCCCATCAGGATACAGATTATATTCATATCCACATATATCACATACAATCCTTGCACATACTGTAGTTACTAATACTGTTAGGGATGCACCTTTATAGCCTATGGTTACGGGCTTAGTGCCAAGATAATGAATATCAAGATTATCAATATATCCACTTGACACCTCTTCAGTATGGCCATCCATATATGTGGCTAGAAGTCTCACATTATTACCTATAAGAGTAGTCCCTATAGTTATTACTATAGGAGATGTGGTCGGATTAATAATTCGCAGGCTTTCTACCCATACCCTGCAATATGGGCATCCTGGATCTGTTCCGTCAGCATTCAAGTTATATGTATGTCCTTTGGGGCAGGTTTTGTTTCTGGGTATAGCAGTTATTGTAATTTTCGCACTATATGTATGGTCTATATCATCAATAATATAAATATAAAATAAAGTAACCTCCTTGTCCTTAGCTATAACAGAGTTCTCATATTCAGTAGTACATAGAACTGTGGCTGTTGAGCCATCACGATATGTTGCAATAGCTGTAGTAATTAAGGGATCGTTTACATATACCGTTTGCTCTGAATGAGTGGGTACTAATGAGGTTATGATTTTGTCACAGTCCAATGTTCCATCCTCATCAAATCCACAGGTATGAATCCATCTATCTACACCAAGCGAATGGTCAAAAGGGCATATGTCCAAATATCTCATTCCATTAATATGATCATATTTAGTGTGAGTAGTAACTCCATCTCTATAGCCTTCTTGTCTATATTTTTCATAGTTAATATCAAAAACCTGATTAAATAAATTATTTATGTTTATTTTTATGCTTGCTAGCTGGTTAGCAGATATATTGTCCGGAAATCCAGGATTATCTGTCCCTCTTCTTGTAGGTTTTCCTGATATTCCAGATGAATAGTAGTAATTTAATTTAAACCTTAAGGCCCCATTTTCGTTTAGATATGCTTCATATGTCAGATAGCAAAGATTTGGGCTTTTCGTATAATCCGGATTAGTATTTCTATATGTATTATTATCAAAAAGTCCAATTGTATAATATAAAGGTATACGACAGTGATTTTTAAATTTATCAGTATAAAGAGCTCTATCTAAAGCAGGTCCTTCTCCTCCAATTAACCAGCCAGTTACAGGATCAATCAGAAGATAAACATTGAAGCTTCTTGTCTGATGATATGTATAGCAGCCTGATACGTGCGTGCCTCCTGGTCTACCCTGGGGACTGGATTTTTCGTATTCATATTCTACATTATATGGAATTTTTACATTAGCTCCTTCGGGATGTCCAAAGATATAAGAATTATCATACCCGCATGAATAGGCATAATAATACATGGGTGCACTACAGTCTACCATTCTGCTAGAACAGTAGTTACATATATTTGTGCCCGAAAAATCAGCATAACTCATCTTGCTACTATTGCTGTAAGGATCCCAATAATAAAATCCTGCTGGGTAATAATGAGCACCACAACTGTTACAGTTAACACTCATTATTATGCACGAAGTGTATTCCCTACAATCCCCGTATTTATGGGCATGAATATGAGTAAATGTTTTACTTCCCCTATGCTTATGTCCCCCATAGCAATCCTCATCATGAACATGATTTGGATCTACGGGATCATTAACTGCCTTTGCTAAGATGCTTTCATTGGTTTCAGTATTTAGGTTCCCCTCATTAATCGGATCATCTACATGGGTTCTCTCAGTTTTAACCTCTCTATAGTGATAATCGTTTGAGCCTCCATATGCTCTATTCTGGTCCTCTATGATTTCTTCCAGAGTCTTTAAACGATATTCCGGCTCCAACACCTTATATTCATGCTCAAAGGAGATGTTAAATAGGCTCTTTCCTTTACCCATCCTTTCCATAAAGCTTTCATATTCGTCTAGAGTTAAAACACCATTTTTCTTAACTTCAGCCACAAAATCTTTTGTTATATCCTCATACATGGACTTTATTACTGATTCCGTCCTTAGTCCAAAATAGACCGATACAGATACAAATATAAGCAAAATCCCTATAAATACATCTATTATGCATTCCCATACCTTACTCATTGTTTACCTCATTCCTGCTTTTACCTATCTAAATTACTTACACTTCCCCGCCATAGATGAAGCGTTTCTTTCTTCCAAGCATGGAGGTAGAAAAGAATGTGTTCTGTAGCCGGTACATTAACGACTTGTCCTTCTTAGTCACGATTACTGATATATAATTTCCCTCCTGAAAATAATATTCGCCAGTAGAATAAAGCCTATCCAGAATCTCATCTGTATAAGTAATATCAAAATATGCTATATTACTTACTTCTCTGCCTAGATGGCAAAAAGGGCATCCCGGATCACTTCCATCACTGTTCTTATGATATACATGGTCATTAGGACATGTGATTGTATCTAGCATATTAACTAGATCAATGATGATAGTCGCAATAAACCCCTTGTATATAATAGTAACAGTCTGTATTCCCAGTTCATCAGGATTATAGTTTTCAAGAGTATATCCTTCAGTAGCAAATTCTCTATGGTCGTCACCATATATAAGTATGACCGCTATATTTGGTGTAGTCCCAAGCTGTACTAGGTTAGAACCACTTGTAAGATAGACCTCTATACCTATAATCTCCTCAGAGCATATAGGACACCCCTTTGGGTTATCTGACATATCATATATAGTGCCGCATATTGGGCACTCTATAGAGTTAATCGACAAAACAGTTAGTCTTATGGTATCAGACACTCCCCTATAAGTAACCGTTGCCTCAAATGTACCTGGTGTTACAGATGTCCTATCAATAGTCCAATCATCTACTATTTGGCTGCTTCCATCAGCATAATAAGCAGTAATAATAAGGGGAGTAGACTCATACTGCATTATAGCAATATCCTTTGGAGAAGCATCAATCCTAACCACCTTCTCTGCACATACTGGACAGCTATCTTCACTTGCCAAATACTCTGTATCACATATCGTACATTTTATAAGTCCCTCACCTACCCACACAGTAATATCAGCTGCATAGCCCCTATACTGTACGGTTACTATCTGTAATCCAATCCTTTCAGGATTGTAATAACTTTCCCATCCTATTACTTCTTCTCTAGAACCATCATTATATATAGCCATAACTGTAATAGGAAGATTATCTCCTTGAATAAGCTCCACAATATCAGGAGTTACCTCTATACCTATAATATGCTCTCTACAATTTGGACATCCCTGATCCGTATCATCAGGATTTAACTCATATATCTGATTGCATCTAAGACATTCCTTAAGTAAGGCAGTTACAGTTACATTAACTATAGTTGTTTTTGTTATCTGATCTTCTGTATATGATAGGGTGAGATTTTGCAAACCGATATTTTCATTATTAAAGTCTGTGACACTGTATTCCGAATCGCTTAATATCCTACTTGTTCCATCCTTATAATTAGCCTTAACTGTAAACGAAGGATTGGAGTACTTTGGTAATGTCTGAGAGGCTGGTAATGCTGTTATAGATGTTAGTGTCATCGTCTGTATTTCATTATAGGAAACACGTTCATGTGATGCCGTCTTGCTAGCATCTGAATTACTAGAAGAATATTCCTCACCCCTTACAGGTAGAATATCCTGTAGCTCAATATCATATTTCTCTCCGGTGGTATCTAGAAACCCCGTATATTCTTCATACATCTCAGTGTCAAGATATCCTTTCGCTCTAATAGAACCAGTAAAATGATGCGTTTTATCATCAACCAAGGTATCGACACTTTCATTACTTAATCCTGCTATGTATTGAAGTGGAAATATTAATATCAATACTACCACTAATAACCCCGCTATAAGTCTTCCCGGAAAATCCATAAAAAGCTCCTTAAGTATTACATACCCATGTAAGTATATAGAATCATAACTATTCGCCTACCTGCTTCATACTGGTATTCCTTCATATAGTAGCCATCCCTTATATATGAAAAATACAATTCATAGTCATATCCGTAAAGTGGTACCATGTTATCATCAACCATAATGGGATACTCTCTATATCCCATTATGGTTGCACATACCTCTTCATCAGAGACTTCCATGGTATTGACAAGATTATATTGCTGATAAACATTATTATTTTCAAGTGTATGCAAAGTTATTATGTCTGTTAAGTGTGACAATGACCTGGATTGGGAAGTTAAATAAAGCAAACCCAGACCTATCAGCAATGCTCCAATTATTAATTCTATTAGATGAATAATAGTATTACGCAAGACCTACCTCCAATAGTATCTATTTTTGAGTAAATTTTACCCCAATAATAACCCTATTCTCAGTTCTTATGACTTCTCCTATAAAAAGAGCAGTAGGCTTTATATAGTATTCTAAGCTAGAGAAATTCTTAATATCGTCTATATACTCATTATTAATATGTGTATTTATATAAGTCCTTTCTAGAAGCCTTGTCATAACCTCTACATATAAGGGGGCTATTTCTGAGGATGAATAATCTCCTAATCTCTTCTTAATAAAATTCACAAGCTCTGACCCCCTAATTACCTCTCCATCATACACACATATATCATGCTCTACATAATCAGTTGCCAGCTCTACTGTATCTGCTATAATTATATCCGCTACTTTAGTAGTGTTTTTAACAGAATTTGCAATATATGATACAATTATACCGACTAATATAACACTCACTACTGCTAAGAATATCTGAGGAACTAGATCATTGTTTTTGTGCTTCATTTTCCACCACCTTACTTCCTTATATGGAATAAACTTATGATTATATGCCGATTATCACCTTTGTTGTGTAAATATCAACCCTGTAATAACCTTATTATCATCTCTAGTAATTTCCCCTATAAAGATACCATTAGGGTTTATATATTTTGCATCTGTTTTTGCTGGAGGTGTACCTGTAGGATAAACAGAAGGTATGGCTGGTGGAGTTAAAGTCGTCATGGCTAATGTTTGTACTCTGATTTCGATATCTTTCATTTCAGAATCATTAATTAAATCCGATAATAAACTACCAGTAACATTACCTCCATCATAATAAAGCAAATCAAACTCCGCCATAGAGCTAATAGCTTTATTAATCCTTTCAGTGCCCTCATTTAAATCATTCCTCTTATCCTTAAATACTCCTGTGGACCAAGCAATAATAAGCCCCACCAATATAACCGCTACTACAACTAAGAAGATTTTTACTGCAATATCATTGTTTTTTGTTTTCATCTTTCCTCCTAAATATTTATATTTTTTTATTAGTACCAGGCTGTATTTTCAATCTCTAATAGCAGCTGGTTTAGCTCTCTCATAGCCGATATTAAGGCTGGCATTAATCCATATGCAAATAGTAAAATGAAGGGCAGGGCAGCAAGAATATAAGCCCTAATAACTCTTTTTCTAATAGATTTTTCATTAGATAGCTTTCTTTTGGATATATATCCATCTTGGTTAAGCTGTATTTCGCAGAATGCCTGACATATTTGCATTGCATCACAGCGAATTAAGTTATCTATAATTCTTCTGAAAGGCTCATAGGGTTCTCTTTCCATTAATTCATTTAGTGCATCTGCATCTCCAGATGCATAGTCATCTATACATGTTTTTATGGATTGCTTAAATACTATGGCAAATGACTCCATCTCAACTAATATCTGCTTAACAGTTATAGTCTCGTTATACATAAGCATACCTATTAAAGCATTGAACTGATTGACCTCATCCTCCATGGCATCACGAGATACTGATGAACCATACCTTAATATAATCATAGGAATATAATAGCCTATAAGACTTATACACATACAGACAAATATATCTAGAAATGATAAGTAATCGTCTTGATATCTCTCTACCCTACGCAATATATCTCCTGCTAATGCTTGAGTAATTTGTGGCTTGTAGAAAAGTCCATCCCCTGTGAGTATAATGGTAAGCTCTTCTATATTTCTTGGTATTAAATCCGGTTCTTCTATGTATTTATAAGTATAGGCTTCTATAACATCAGCCATGGCTTCATACTGTGTGGCCTTTGCAGTTGGTGTTAAGGTCTCAAGCTCATGAGTACTAACAATAAGTAGCTGCCTTCTGCTGTATCTATGAAGATAAAGGGTAATACCTATAGATATCATAAACATTGATAAGGCTATGAGAAAGCTACGTAGAATAAAATGTCTTGCGCAGATACTATTACCACTATTTCGTAGCTGTCTTTGTAGTCTCTCCTGTTTAGAGGCATTCTTATCACAGTAATTATTCATAGCCCTTCTTATGAGACCAAATTTATCTATACGATACAGCCACCTATTATTAGAGGTTCGGATTTTTGAATATTCTGCACTCTTATGCATGATTATATATATTGCACAGATAACCACCAGTAGCCCAATATCAAGTAGAAAGCCTTGCCGCCCATAATAAAAATCAACCATATTCTCCTTTAGACTAATTGCAAATTGTTTTACAATATCAATACAGAAGATTGGAGCTATAACACATAGTATTACACCCATAAACTCCATATTCAGCCTTTGTAGCTTATCTATTTCGATGTCTATCTCCCTTTGTAGATTTTCTAGATTCTGAACAAAAAGAAACTTTCCTTCATATATTTGATCACCATGCTCCATAATCCCTACACACAAGCTTACAAATGTACGTAAATACTTATTTGGTATGTTGTCATAGTATTCTCTTAATCCCTCTTCTCTGTCCGGAGATAGTAAGAGTTCATAAATCTGGTCTACTGCTGCCTTCATATCGACACTAAGGTGATCCCTAGCTCTATATAAAGCATCATCTATACGGTATTCTATATAATAATAATGGATTACATCAGAAAGCATTTCTTGCATTTCATTTAGTATCTTTATTTCATGCCTTTTAGCTATGCGACTTACAACCTCCGAGTTTATAATGAATATTGCAAGCCCGAATGTAATTAAGGCTATAAGCCTTCTATTAGATAAATAGATAATATAGAATGACAAAAAACTAATAATCCACGATATTAAGCATGTACTAACTGTCTTACTTGCAATCGTTTTACTATCACAGGGGCTGATCATACGATATCTATAGGATAATTTCTTGATATAGCTAGAAGTGAGGGGAAAATTATAAAGATAACGATATGTTTTAAGAAATGCTAGATTAATACCTTTTCTTTTATATCCATTTCCCTTAAAGACTGTCATCCTGCTTCTACCACACCCCCTTCTACAACCATGTTAAACTCTAGAAATCTCTGCCTCATATCTGGTGGCAGGTTATGAAGTATGATTTTAGCCAGACCATCACTAATAGGATTTATCATCCTATATCTGCCATCTTCATAAATAACTATATCTCTTGTATAATAAGACTTCTTGCGAGTAAGAAGTTTTAGATAGTGCGAGATCTCCCCAAGGTGTCCGATTACACCTTGATCCCCATCAGGAGACCTCAGCTCACTATCATATGGGATTATCTCTGTAATTCTATCAATATGCCGATGTCCATCATTATCCTTTACACAATGAACATCCATATGAATAAGCCTAGATACCATAAGCTGAATATCGGCCGAACTGGAATTATTATGTCCTCCAAGCGAATGAACAAAGTAAGAAACTAATTCATCAGATGTCGGCCAATGACCTGTAGTTATAATTCGCTTGGTCCCTGCCAGCAGAAGATTTATAAGGTGCTTTGCATGTTCTAGGCTGGCTGTTTCTCCAAATAAAATCGTATGCGCTTCGGAGCTTTTTAATAGCTCAATCAGCTTTGGAAAGGGAAGTCTCTCGCTTGGCCTAACACCTAATATATTCTTGTCAGAATAGGCATCATTTAGATAAAGCTCAAAGTCTGCCTCCAATGTTCTGATTGGTTGCCTTTTATCAATCTCCCTTACAGCCGCTCTTGTATATGTAGTCTTGCCTGAATTTTGATCTCCTGAGAAGAAAAGGTTAACACATCCATGAATAGCCCACTTAATAAGCTCAATAGGATAGATACTTCCTTGATCTATAATCAAATCTCTCAGCTCGTAGGATCTAGTATTAGCAAATTTCCGTACGAAAAACGCCCATGAAGAAGCATTGTTGGGACGAAAAACCGTGACTCTGCTACCGTCTACCAGATGTGTCTTGATCCCTCCCTCAGCAGAGGTTAGATGTCCCATTCTCCCATGTTCCGCCAGGTTCTTGCATATACGGTTGATTACAGCAGGCGAATTGAAGGATAAGAATTTAAGGTGTATAGACTTTCCTTTGTATACCACCCATATACTGTCGTGAGTCCTGTGTTTTTTATTGTTTCCTAGCTGTACTTCATTGTCTGTGTATATTAGACTATTAGTAGTCACTCCGGATACACCACCTGATATACTGTCTAGAGATATATCCTCCATGATTAATAAATCAACCACTGACAAACCATATGTATCCTCGTATATCCTCTGCGCCAAAACATTAAGTTTATCATCGAAAGACAGTGAATGTGAGGTATTATTATATGCTTCATGAATATCCTCATCAGATATACAATAGTAATAGCCATCAGAATCCCTAATAATCCTATCCAGCTTAGTAATCTCACATATTCCTTGAAACATCCTTATGCTGTTGTTTCTTTTTTGAAGGTACAACATTATCTCAAATTTGTCCCTCGCCGTTAGTAGCTCATTATCATGAAATGGTATTATATTATCTATATCATCTTGGCTTATATTCATTATATTTAATAATGAATGCTTTACTCTAGCTAGTACAATTATCTTTGAGTTCAAGTCCCCTTGTGAGCATTTACGTATGGCATTACTCAAGGAACGCTTGAGTGTACGCCTATTCTCAAGGTCTCTTTTATTAAGATTCAAAACATCCATATCCATGTTTATAATGCCATTTATAATATTTCTAAAGCTTGCACATATATCCTCTAATGAATTAGTCTTAGTATTATCTTCATCATACTCTACTCTTCCTTTAAAGATAAAATATATAACTATGGCAACACCAGTTATAAGTATGATTGAGAGCATCAAATCCATTATCTTCATAGTCCACTCCCTGCTTGAGTCTTATTATCAGAAGCACTAATCATATTTATAATTTTCATTGCAGTAAGACTGGCCTGATAAAAAAAATATTCCGTTTCCTTATTAGGATTTCTTCCAAACCCGAACCGTCTCTTTATTATGCTCCTAAACGTACTCATGTCTGATACCTTACTGTAATACAGACCTTCTCTAGCCATGTCCAATATATCACAATCATTCTGAGCATCCATATATTTAGTGCAGTATGGTATTGTACCAGTATTATTTTTATTAATATATTTTCGATATTTTCTAAGACAATTATTTATGTTGTAACCTGAATCCCTATCATAATTACCAAATAGAAAGAACACATTATTATATTTATTAAGTATTTCACCATACTCTAAAAAAAATTTATTAAGCACATACTTTCGTTGGGTTAGATTAATAACAATTACATCTGCCGATGACATAAGCTTAATGGATAAGTCATCCTTTCCACAGTCGGAATCAATCATTACAATATCAACACTATCCTCAGCGTGTAATATCATTTTACTTATTACACTACAGATATCTCTTTCAAATGTCTCACGGTTCTTTGTCTCTGTACCGGGTAGCAATAATAAGGATGTATTAGGAAAGGTAACACAACAGCTCTCTAGCGTATTAGCCATCAGCATATTCATTCTACTGTACATAACCGCAGCATCTAGTCCTATGTCTTGAAAATAAGAGCTGTCCTCTAAACCAAGTGGCTCTATGCATTTGCCTATTAATGGTTCCTCTAGGTTGTTCATAGACATGCATGTCTGCATCATCAGTACTCTCTTTTTATGTATCAGGCTCATGACTATTGATATTATATGTAGGTTACTAGTTTGCCCTTGACCATGTAAGGGTGACCAAAACACTATTTTGCTCATCGATACTTTTCCCCTTTCCCTGCTATGCAGATTGCCTTTCTAATATGAGATGGCTTTGTGCTTGGAAACATATCATCTATCTCGCTCCTTATATATTCTCTCATACTTGATGATATTCCTTTGAAGCGAATAACCTGAGATGCTTGACATTTTATGGCATTGATATAATCATTCATGTCATAGTATATGTAGCTGGCACTGACAGGATTAACCCTAGATATAATAGTGGTCTGTACTCTGTCAAAATCATCCATGGTTATAATGTCTCGAACTAAAAGTCTAACTTTTATATCATCTGTTCTAATATTACTAAGTATTTTATTGACTTTATTTATCTTATATGGAAATGAGTCTAAGATAATATTTAGATAATCCAGTCGAACGGAATGCCAACTTATATTATTGAAACCGTATACTACGAATACTACCCCATCTTTAAAGTCGTCAAGCTCATTTTCCTGTGGCGCTTTTCTTGTATAATTAATATCCCTATAATGTATAATGCTTTTCTCACTATCAAGATCCATACCATGATATATGGTCTCAGTTAACGCTCCTGTATCAGATAAATCAACTATTAATACAGGATAATCTAGCGTCGAAAGAGTCTTAGCCATATAAAGGATAATATCAAATGCCTCAACTCCCATATAGCCTATGCTAATCATCTTCTAACCCTCCGTAGCCAAGTCATAATCCTCATAATCAGACTTATCTATTCTGCCTAATTCAGGAAAATACAAGATTGCTTCATAATCAGAATCTACATTCTGAATTTCATGTTCAGTCCCAAGCTCAATCTGATCTCTATAATTGCGCTCTACTTCACTGCCCTCAGCATCAGTTTTATCTTCTGCTTTATCTTCTGCTTTATCTTCTGCTCTGTCATCTGTTATGTCATCT
>CAZODB010000021.1:0-2279 GCA_964578425.1 uncultured Herbinix sp. | reverse complement strand
TGCTCTGTCATCTGTTATGTCATCTACTCTGTCTTTTGCTCTATCTTCAGTTTTTTCTAATGTACTCGTGGACATCTCATATGTTTCTTTATCCCTTTCTTTGTAATTATCTTGATGATTGTTCATATCATCTGCTTTATTCTCCAGTTGATTAGGTGAGATAGTATATATGTTCCTTATATCAGTGTCATCAAGCTCCCAATTTATTGTAGATACATCTAAGCCCAGGCTCTCAGCCAGTCGATTTTCCATAGCCCTTCTTACTTCTATATTTAACAGCTGTGAGCATCTTTCAACTATATTCGGATCCTCCTCTATAAGAGATAATACTGATATATTCGGAGTGTAGGTAATGATTGATGCATCCTGTATATTTGGCTCAATATATTTTGTCATAAATAACATCGTGCCTTTATATAAGGCAGCATCTACTATAGCAGCTGACATTCTTAGTATCTCCTCTTCCTCCACCCACATAAAGCATAATGCCGTATCCGGCCATATACCCTTAAGTGGTTTTTTTGATATCACAATATAGTTTTCTCCATTTGGATATACTAACCTTATATCCACATAATCATTTACCTCAATATTAGAACTCATATGTATCACGTCATACTCCACCTCTCGAAGAGCTGATGTGACTAGATTCTTGGCCAACATATTCTTAATAATATGAGTGCCTTTTGGTATATCAAGCATGGCTGCCTTTCCTAGTTCATCCTTAGTAATATAGCTTTCAGACGGCTGCGCGGAATAAACTGTTTTAAGCTCAACTTTATCCAAAGTAAGGATTTCGCCTCTAATAATATCTGATTGAGATATATAGACGGTCCTTTTATTATCATTCATTTCCTGCTTAGCTTCACTCAGCATATATTCATATTCTTCTCGAATCTGCCCTACTGTTACTATAGAGGTGGATATGGCCGCTGAACCTATTACTGTAATACATATCATGGCTACAATTATATATTGCTTTGTTGTTCTTTTCAGTTTTCTAAAAAATCTCATATTTCACCCCATATCACATATTTTATTAAGACATACCCTAGTATAATAAGGAAAGCTAAAAGAGTATAATATCCCAGTACGATCAAAGCCTTGCGTCTGTAGTGTTTATTTTCTGTTCCTTTATGATGTCTGCGTAATCTACCTGGTATCCGCCAACCGACGATACACAGCAAGATACTATATATTGTGATACCCAGCATCATCAAACAAAGACTTCTTATAATCCTTAAATACCGCAATACTCTGCATCCTCCGCTACTAGAAGAGTGGGTTTATTAATTCTTCTAGCTATCATATGAACTGCTTTCCTTACTCCATAAACAAATAGAAAGTTAGAATTCTCCCGTGAGCAGAAGTAATTACTATTCAAAAACTCCTTTGCGCTACTATTATTGCAGGCAACATGAAAATAATCATTATATGGTATAGGAGAGATGTCTTCTAATGGTATGTCGTAAAGCCTTGAAATTCTTTTACAGCTCATGATGGATTTTGGCGAATAATCACCTACTATAAATAAAGCTTTGGGAATAAGCGAATAGTAATTTTTAAAGAATTCTTCCAGATAATCAGAATTTTGATATAGATTAACAACTATGATATCTGCTTCCTGCAGAATAGCTTGAGAGCTTAGATGGTTCTTTTGATTTGTATTGATATATATTAGATCAGTGTTTCTATCAAGAAGGTGTAATAAATCATAAATATTATTGTACAATTCAAAATCGAATAGCTCACTATTTATTACTCCCCCTTGAGGTATATAATCAAGATGCTTTGGTATTACCTCTTTTATATAACCTCTTAATAAACTCGGATTATTGTCACCCCTGTATATTCTTCGAAGTAGCCCTTCTATTCCTCTACCTTCATAGAATCCTGTACCTACATATCTAGGATTTTCAACATCACAAGCTTTGAAAAAAGTCTTTCCAATATTATCCCTTCCAAGATAATTCTCTAGTACGGTTATTTTATACGGATGGCTCATTACACTTGCTATACTAACTGCTGCAAAATTTAAGTAAGCATAAGATTTTTCATAATCATTGCTCCAAAAAGCAACCTTCACATAAGATTCCCCCTCTATATAATTATTTTTAGTTTCATTCAACTGTTGGGTGGTGTATAGGATTAAAAAGATCAAATAGACAAGAAAGGAAGTAGATAGACATATTGTACTATATAATACATATTTTGTAAACATGTATATTCCAAATAAATCCAACAAATAAAATGATGATTTTTGTTGATTCTATACAAAT
>CAZODB010000020.1:15826-17820 GCA_964578425.1 uncultured Herbinix sp. | reverse complement strand
GATGTATTTACACCACATATCTCTACCTTATAAAGAGCCATAGCGAAACCTCCGAATCATCATGTCATATTAATCTTATTAGCCTGTAAAATTAAATAGATAGCTAATAATAATGATTCACTATTTGAGAACTCTTTATACTATGATTTGTAATGAAATAATTTCCAAATTGTATTTAATCCTATTAATATGCGAATATAAACTTCTGTCCTACTCGAAGCGTACCATTTCTTTTTTTAGGCGTTTTATTATTTTTTTTTCAAGTCGCGAGATATATGATTGAGATATTCCCAGTAGGTCTGCCACTTCCTTTTGCGTCTTTTCATCTCCGTCATCTGTGTTAAGTCCAAATCTTAAATCAACGATTATTCGCTCTCTTTCACTTAACTTGGATAAGGCTTTTCTAAGAAGCTTTCTATCTACCTCTTCTTCGATATTACGGTATATAATATCCTCCTCTGTTCCAAGAATATCAGATAATAAGAGTTCATTACCATCCCAGTCTACATTTAAAGGCTCATCTATAGAGACCTCAAGCTTTGTTTTATTATTACGCCTAAGATACATAAGTATTTCATTTTCTATACAACGAGAGGCATAAGTGGCAAGCTTGATGTTTTTATCAGGTTTAAAGGTGTTTATCGCCTTAATAAGTCCAATAGTTCCTATGGATATCAAATCCTCCACGCCCACACCTGTATTATCAAACTTCTTTGCTATGTATACTACAAGCCTTAAATTATGCTCAACAAGAATGGCTTTCATTTCTCCATCCTGCTCTGTACCAAGCCCACTGATAACCTCAGCTTCCCTAATAGAATCCAACGGTGGAGGTAATATCTCTGAACCACCGATGTAATGGATTTCTCCCCTTTGTCCGAATATAATGGTTCTTATGTCCGGTATCATCCTAAACTGAAACTTATTCTTTATAGATAATTTCAAAAGCATAAATAACCTCCCATTTGCTAGCGCTACTAGGCATATTCTTAGTATTTTCACAATAGTTCCTTATGTAAAATAACATGGTAATCCTCCCTACCACCGGTCAAACGATTATCACTTATTGCAGCTGTTACCCTTTCATTGCAGATACATTCATTCTCTGTACGTATCATAACCTTATCAAGTAAAATCCCTAACAGCATACCAGTCTTTCCTACTGATCTATAGGGTATGAAGCTAAAAGGAAATGCTTTACCGTCATATGGGATAGAGGTCGTATCACCTGATTTTCCCTCCATATAGCTCATGGCGGTATCCATGTCCTTTATAGTTTGCGGAGTTAGAAGCTCATTTATCAAGGATTTCTCGATTATCATAACCGGTCTTCTATAGACTGGATCATATAGGCAATTTCCAGTATCCATAAGCCCCCTCGTTTGCACATGTCTATCCTCCAGAACCATTTCCACATCATAGACTAAAGGTCTTTGAAGCTGATACATCCTCAAGAGCCATAATACAAATAATGAGACTATAGATATTGCGCAGATAGCTAGTATGACATATAGGACCGAAATATTACTGATACTTATTCCATTACCAATATTGATTATCAAGAGCCTAAGATTCGTGTAGTAATATATTGAATTCATAAAGCCACCCACAAAATATGTAATCAGATTTAATACAATCCATTGCTTAATCATATCCGCAAGCTTTAGTCTGCCAAATGCAATGACTAGCATCAGCAATGAGCTAGCAACATATATAAGCAGAAACCTTATTATAGAATTCAACCAAGGAAATACACTCATGATTGCAGCTGATATAGCTCCTGTAGCTGCCGCCAGGACAATTCTAAATTTGCTGCTGTTTTTCTTACTTACTTTTTTTACAAGGAAAATCAGGAGTAAATCAACGAAAAGATTAATTAGAAACACAACATCCGGATAAACCTCTAAATACAATATTCACCTCCATACTCAACACATAGATTCTGTAGATTCTGTACCGGGTACTGTACCAGGAACCGTACCGGGTACCGTACC
>CAZODB010000020.1:9170-15726 GCA_964578425.1 uncultured Herbinix sp. | reverse complement strand
ATTCTGTAGATTCTGTACCGGGTACTGTACCAGGAACCGTACCGGGTACCGTACCGGGTACGCTTACCATCATCATGATTATAACTTGTTTGAAATATAGATTTTGTCAAATTATGGTTGTGATATTCGGGTTTTCATTTACTTATTTTTACATTATTATTGGTGTTACCCTTCAATAGCAGCAAAAAAGCTGCCAGACAATTCATTTCTGAATAATCTGACAGCCTAAATCTCTTATGTATTACTCTTTTTCGGTTTTATTTATTATTACGATTTTTTTGTAAAAACTCTGGTATCTTTATACCACCGGGCTCAGTATTAGTATTTGCAGGAGCCTTTACCGGTTGACTAACAGGTCTATACTCAGGATTAGCACTAAAGCTACTTGGCTTTTGTGTCGGTGCGGAATAAGGACTTGGCTTTGCAAACCCTCTATTCACGCTTGTATCCTGATTTAATATACTATGCGAAGAGGATCCTGTGGCAGAACGTCTTAAGAATTCAGGCGTCTTAACTAATTCTCTTGCTCTTCCGTCTAGTCCTGTCGCTATTACTGTAATAGCTGCAGTATCTGGATTGGAATCATCATACATAGCACCAAAGATTATATTAGCCGCTTCACCTGCTAACTCTTGAACTAATGTGGCAGCATCATTTGCTTCAACTAGGCTAATGTCTCCTGATATGTTTATTATTACATGAGTTGCTCCTTGTATAGTTGTCTCAAGTAGAGGACTTGTAATAGCCTGCTTAACAGCATCAATACATTTATCATCGCCAGTCCCTAGACCGATACCGATATGTGCTATTCCCTTATCCTTCATAACAGTCTTTACATCTGCAAAGTCAAGGTTTATAAGTCCAGGCACATTAATTAGATCAGTTATACCTTGAACACCCTGCTGTAAAACCTCGTCCGCCTTCTTTAATGCATCAGGCATGGTTGTCCTACGGTCGACAATTTCTAGTAATTTGTCATTCGGAATAACTATCAGGGTATCTACATAATCCTTTAATCTGTCTATACCTGCAATAGCATTGGTCATACGAGTCTTTGCCTCAAACTTGAAGGGCTTTGTAACTATGCCGACAGTGAGTATATCCATGTCCTTAGCTATCTGTGCAATTACAGGAGCTGCACCAGTACCAGTTCCTCCACCCATACCGCAGGTGACGAATACCATATCTGCTCCCTTGACAAGTTCTGTTAATTGCTCCATACTCTCTTCAGCAGCTTTCTGCCCGATCTCCGGTTGAGCCCCTGCTCCTAGTCCCTTTGTAAGTTTTTCACCGATTTGAATGCATACAGGAGCCTTGCAATTTTTCAAGTGCTGCTTGTCCGTATTGATGCAAACAAATTCAACACCCTTAATATTTTCTTCTATCATTCGATTAACGGCGTTATTCCCTGCTCCTCCTACCCCAATAACAAGTATTTTCGCAGTACTGTCCGCCTCATTTGTTCTTATCTCAAGCAAGGTCAATTCCTCCTTCATCGTATTCTTTCATTAATTTAAATAACAACAATTCTATTCACCTTTATTGCCACATAAAACCACATTATCATGGGACAAAAATTTCTTCTCATACAACTTATAGTATTCTAATCCTAATATATATGATATCTTTAAATTCCCAAATAATCAAGTATAATTTTATGATTTAATGATTTATTTGATAAATTTTTATCTATTCTGCCGATATTGCAGGTTTTGCTATGAAATAATCGGTTCCGGACCTCATATCAATAGTTAATTTCTGTCCTTCTGCCTCTACAGCTATGTTTTTTAATTTAGCAAGTATTTCATCATATGTACTTCTTTTTCCAAGCATGGCATTAATGTCTCCCAGACCCACCGTTACTTCATATTGTTTATTGAAGGTGATGGTATCTACCTCTAGCTCACGTTTTTCTATTTGTTGCGTCAAATTTAGTATTACATCATATAATTCTTCCTTCTGTACTTCTAGCTTTTCATTTAAAACAATTTTCTGGTATTTAAGACCCTTAATAAGTGGAATATCGTACAGTCTACTAGATGTACTTTCTACAATCACTCCATCCTTATCAAAATAAAGATAATCATCCATAAACTCTATACACCCTATGATTCTCTTATCATACACCCGTATATTAATAGAATTTCTGTCTATTAAATGATAGGACATTTTTTCAACAAAGGGTATTTTTATGTCTGTAAAATATTTGTATTTTAAATACAATATCAAGGTATTTTTATCCACCTCTGTGTTTACCAATCGTTCTATAATCTGCTGCTCATTATATCTTGACGACCCAATAACGGTTATGTCTTTTAATTGAAAGACAGATACTATAATCATAACTGGCATAATCAGGAATACGGTTAATTTAAATAAGAGCAACCCAATCCTCTTAAGTACACTATTATTTTTCCTAGGCAACTTTTTACTCATTATTCACCCTATTCTCGCGCCCGTATATAGCGCATCAAATACATGGTTCTTGCTACAAGAAAGAGTTTCGCTTGCGAAACTCTCGCGCCGAACGCGGCCAGCTTTGCTGGCAATATACAAAGCGCGTGAGTGCGTATCCCTAGCAGAGCGTTTTTATATAATAGGACGCACTTTCCTATTATATAAAATATTATCACTACAATACCGTACATTAGCACCAAGACTGCTAAAATCTCTGCAGATATCCTCATACCCCCGTTCTATGCTGCTTGCCTCTCTAATGATAGTTTCTCCCCTAGCAGTAATACCTGCTATAACTAGAGCGGCTCCCGCACGTAAATCATGGGCCATAACTTGAGCTCCTTCAAAATGCTTTACTCCAGAAATTATTGCTTTGTTATTAATCTCAGTAATTTTTGCTCCCATTTTCTTTAGTTCATTTATATTTTGAAAGCGTGATTCAAATATTTCTTCCTGTATAGTACTTTTCCCATCCGCCAAACACAAGGCTGTCATTAGTTGAGATTGCATATCAGTTGGAAATCCCGGATAGGGCTGCGTCTTTAGTATATCATATGGAAGTAGTCTTCTGTCACGGCTAATTCTCATATAGGTATCATTGGTTTTTATAGAACATCCTATCTTATCTAGTACCCTTATAACAGATAGTATCTGATGTACCGGAACATCTAGCAAGACCACTTCACCTCCAGCAGCTGCTACAGCCGCCATATATGTTCCTGCTACAATCCTATCAGATGAAAGTGTATACTCTACATCATGGAGCCTGTTCACTCCTTCTATCTCGATAAAAGCAGTTCCTTTTCCACATATCCTAGCTCCTGCCGATACTAGAAAACTACATAGCTCCAATACCTCAGGCTCTCTAGCAGCATTATATATTCGGGTTACACCCTCTGAAAGTACTGCTGTAAGTATGACATTTTGCGTGGCACCAACACTTGGAAAATCTAAAAATATATCAGCACCTACAATTTTATCAGTATGGCAATGGATTATGCCTTTATCCTCACCCATAAACTCCTGGCTTACATTCATGCTCTTTATTGAATCCAAGTGGAAGTCTATTGGTCTTTTCCCTATTGAACAGCCTCCTGGATAGGCTATGGTAACCTCCTGGTTTCTTCCAAGTAGTGCTCCTAAAAACAATATAGAGCTTCTCATCTTCTGAACTGAGCTTTCAGATACCTTAGTTGATGTAATGCTAGTCGTGTCCACAATTAGGGTATTAGCCTCCCATGTGGCGACACATCCCAGCTCCTCAAGTACATTAATCATATGAAATACATCAAGTATTCTTGGACAATTCCTTAGTATTGTTATGCCTTTATTCAAAACTGTTGCAGCTATTATCGGTAATGCTGCATTCTTTGAACCCTGTATTTTTAACTCACCCTTTAACTTACCACCGCCGATGACCTTTATACTCGACATAGCACACCTCAGACTATGAAGGAAATATAATACTACTATATGATATCTCCTTTGTCCGCGTGATAGTTACGCTTTACCGTATCTATCTCTGTGCTTTAATCTGATTGGAAATGCTAAGAACTATTCCCATTTCAAAGAGTATAACCATCAGTGAGCTTCCACCGTAGCTTATAAACGGTAGTGGAATACCAGTTGAAGGTATGCTACTGGTTACAACCGCTATATTTATCAATACCTGGGATGCAATATGTACCAATACACCAGTAGCAACAAGACCACCAAACAAATCCGGTGCGTTTATAGCTATAACAAAAATACGCCAAATAAGCAAAATGAAAAGCAGGATTAGGGCTACAGCTCCAAACAGTCCCAGCTCCTCACAAATAACCGAAAAAATCATATCATTATGGGATTCCGGTATAAAACCCAGCTTCTGCATGCTTTCTCCCAGACCCTTGCCAAAAACACCACCTGATGCTATGGCGTAAAGTCCCTGAAGGATCTGATAACCCTTCTCATGGGTTTCTACATTTATCCATGCCGCCAAACGACCTGCTCTAAAATCTACAAAAAATATCATAAGGGATGCTAGTGCTCCCATCACTGTTCCTGTTATTATAAAATACGATTTCTTCTTACTAGCCACAAAACAAATTGCCACAAATATAAGACCAATAATCAATCCTGTAGAAAAGTTCTCTGCAATTACAAGTCCCAGCAAGGGTGCTATAAACAATCCTACCCGCAAAAAACCCCATATCTTATCCAGCTTTCTAGGTGCAAGATTTACTATGTATGCGGTAACCAATATGACCGCTATCTTTGAAAGCTCTGAAGGCTGAAACCTTCCTAGGGCCCCAATCTCAATCCATCTTTTTGCACCCTTAATATCTTTTCCAAAAATTATTACATAGACTTGAAGACATACACACAAAAAATACAGTATGGTTATAGGTCTAATCTTTATTATAGGAAATTTCTTAATATAAAGTCTATAATCAATCTTAGAGACGAACAGCATTATAAGTATTCCTGCTCCACCCAGTAGTGCCTGTCTAGACAGATAATAGGTGTCATCTCCATGCATTCTCTGGGCATTATATGAGGATGTACTATATATCATAACCAGCCCAAAACATACAAGAAAAAGGATTAAAAATAGCAGACTATAGTCATAATAGCTATGAAGTTTTCCTCTTTTTGTTTCACCTAATGTTCTTGCCATTTTATCCCCCATCTTTATTTATGTAGTTCTCTAACATATTCCTTAAACATTCTACCCTCTTGTTCATAGTTTTCGAACATCCCCCAGCTTGCACAGGCAGGAGACAGTAGTACCGTATCCCCATCCTCAGCCTTCTGTGTACTTACCTGGACGGCCTCTTTCAAATCATCTACCATAATTATATTATAAAAGTCTTGGCTTCTTGCTGTTTCTGCAATCTTCTCTCTTGCCACACCCATAAGCACCAGGCATTTTACCTTATCCTTAAAGGATTTTACCCATCCGTCAAAGGAAAGGCCCTTATCGAAGCCACCTCCGATTAATATGGTAGGGCTTTTCATGGCTTGAATTGCCCTAATTGATGCGTCTGGGTTTGTTCCTTTTGAATCATTATAATAGCTTACTCCATCTATAGTATCGACATATTCAATTCTATGTTCAACTGCCTTAAAGGAAATAATAGCATCATGTATCACATCAATGGGTATACCTAATTCAATGGCGATCCCCACTCCAACCATGATATTCTCATAGCTGTGCTTTCCTAAAACCTGAAGCTCATTAATATTACATATTGATTCAATATTTTCATCCTTTTTGTAGACAATGTCATCCCCATCTAGATATAATCCATACCCGAGTACATGCTCACTGGAAAAGTACATTACCCTGATGTCCAATTCGCTTCCTATGCTTCTGGTATAGGCATCCTCATAATTAAGGATACATAGGCTACTCTTATCTTGATTAATTGCAATGCTCCTTTTAAGGCTTATATATTTTTCCATGGTATAATGCCTATTCAAATGATCAGGTGTTATGTTTAGTATGGCACTTATATCAGGACAAAACTCATGGATTGTCTCCAACTGAAAGCTACTTATCTCTAGTACTGTTATTGATTCATTCGTAGTATCTAAAGCAATGTCTGTGTATGGATTTCCTATGTTACCCGCAAGAAAGACTTGCTCATAATATGATTTTATTATTTCTCCCACTAAGGAAGCAGTAGTTGTCTTTCCGTTAGTTCCTGTGATTCCAATTATCTTACCCTTGGAATATCTATACCCTAATTCTATCTCGCCCCATATGGGGATCTCTTTTCCCTCTACTTCCACCACAAAGGGATGATCTATAGCTATACCCGGACTAAGGATCATAAGATTTATCTGTCCTAATCTTTCCTTAGGAAATGCTCCTATAATAATCTCGGGCTTATGACTGGTATTGAATTTATCTTCAATGGTGCTTATATCGACCTTATCATTTCCATCATACAATATAACTGTCGCACCAATTTTTATCAGAAGCTTAGTTGCTGATATCCCACTCTTTCCAGCACCAAACACCAAAACCATCTTATCCTTAAGATCCATCCAATCCTCCAAAAATCACTATATCATTTAACATCCTATAACGGAGGATTTAGCCTCCAATAAT
>CAZODB010000020.1:7969-9070 GCA_964578425.1 uncultured Herbinix sp. | reverse complement strand
AATCACTATATCATTTAACATCTTAACTAATTAATTCCCATAAGGGCAATCAGGCAAAGAATAGTGGTTGCAATTGAGAATACAGCAACTATTCTGGTCTCCGACCATCCCTTCAATTCAAAGTGATGGTGAATTGGAGCCATTTTAAATAATCTTTTTCCTCCTGTAAGCTTGAAATAGCCTACCTGAAGTATCACTGATAATACCTCTACCAAATATACCATGGCCACCAATATGATAAATAAGGGCATCCTAAGCATATATGCTGCTGAGGCTACAAAACCACCTAAGGCAAGGGAGCCTGTATCTCCCATGAACACCTTGGCAGGATATACATTGTATAATAGAAATGCTAAGAGACTGCCTGCCACTGCTCCGCAGATCGGAGATATTCCGCTATTCATACCTATAGATACCACTGTGAAGAAAGTGGCTATAAGCACTGTAACGCTTGATTCCAGGCCATCTAGACCGTCGGTAAAATTCGATCCATTTACGGTACCAAGCACTACTAAAAACATTAGGGGAATGAATAGATATGATATATCTACATATTTTCCACCTGAAAATGGTAAAAGCATTAAGGTTGCGTCCTCTACGAAATTGACAAGGTAAAACCCAAACACAGCTGTTACAAGAATTTGTCCAAGAAGCTTCTGCCATGCCCTTAGTCCCATAGATCGTTTCATTACAACTTTTATGTAATCATCCAAAAACCCGATGATTCCAAAGCCTATAGTAGCAAACAATACTGGAATAATATCCTTATTATCCTTAAGATAGAAAAGACATGTAAATGAAATACTTAGAACAATAATAATTCCACCCATGGTTGGTGTTCCTGTCTTTTTTAAGTGCGATTCCGGTCCATCATGTCTTACATACTGACCAAACTTCATACGTCTCAAAAAAGGTATTAATATGGGACATAATACCACACATACTCCAAATGAGATAATAACCGGCTTTATAACTTGAAAATCAGTAAAATTCATGTAAGCTCCAATCCGCCTATATTGGCCTAATTCATATGTAATATACAGAGCATATGTTACGTTGTTTATTTTTATATGGTACCTGACTCTGTTTGGTACCCGGTAC
>CAZODB010000020.1:2082-7869 GCA_964578425.1 uncultured Herbinix sp. | reverse complement strand
GTTGTACCCGGTACGGATTCGGTTAGTAGTACAGCACTAGACTGCTCTTTCTATTTACACTATCTCCAGGAAGAGGAAACTGCTCTGTTACGATTTCACCCTCCCCTGAGTTATAGACATCTCCGAATTCATATATTTTTAATAGATCTTTCATTTCTTTTTTTGATTTACCTATGAAATCAGGGACAAGGAATGTCCCTACCTCATGGTTCTTTAATTCCTCTTCTGTATATCTTGCTTCTATTCCCATATAGGGAAGTATATTGTCGAATAGCTCTGCGATTACAGGGGCTGCTATGGTTCCTCCATAATATATTCCCACCGGTTCATCTATCAGTATAAGGGCTATAACCTGAGGATCATCAGCAGGTGCAAATCCAATAAAGGAGGATATATATTTACCTGTTCTTCTGGGTAGCTTCTCGGAGGTGGCTGTTTTGCCTCCTACGCGAAAGCCGGGTAGATATGCTCTTCTTCCTGTACCATCGGCAACTACATCCTCTAAAAGCTGTTTCATTATCTCTGACGTCTCTGTGCTTATGGCATTATCATTAGTATTATACTTTAGTGTCTTAACTATCCTTCCATCAGGCCTTTTTATCTCTAATCCGAAATGAGGTGTTACTAGTGTTCCACCATTTATAATAGCACTGGCAGCGGTAAGCAGCTGTAAGGGCGTAATCTGAAACGACTGGCCAAATGACATGGTTGCAAGCTCTACAGCCCCTATAATATCTATATTATGCATAATGGAATTTGCCTCACCGGGAATATCTACTCCCGTTCTGTTAAATAGACCAAGCTTTTTATAATATTCATAGGTTTTTTCAACCCCTACTCTTGCTCCTATCTCCATAAATACTGGATTACAGGAATTTTTTATACCTTCTACAAAATTTTGACTCCCATGACCGCCAGCTTTATGGCACCTTATGATCCTGTCCTCCACCCTCTTATATCCCGGACAAAAGAACCTATCATCTAATTCTACCATTTTTTCCTCAAATGCTGCAGTGGATGTAACTATTTTAAATGCGGAGCCTGGCTCATAGGTATCACTTATACAGGCATTTCGCCACATTCCATTTAATAGCTGGTTAAGCTTTTCTGAGCTTAGGGTTTCTCCTAGATAATCCTGTGCGATTTCATTTATAAGGTTATAGGGATCATTTAGGTCGAATTCAGGCGCATTTACCATGGCATATAGTTCACCGTTCTTTGGATTCATAACGATAAGCTTAACGTTATTGGCACTTTTTGCCTCCATAACCCTATAAGCGGCCTGCTCAGCGTATTTTTGGATATTTACATCAAGGCTCAAATATAGATCATTACCTGGCTGAGGCATAATTCTATCTTCAGCGGCATTTTCTATCTCCACTCCATATGCTGTGGTTAGAGTTAGTATGGTCCCATTTATCCCCCTTAGATAGTCCTCGTATTTTACTTCCAGGCCTATAACGCCTTGATTATCACTTCCGGTAAATCCTATCACCTTTGATGCTAGACTATCATATGGATAATAACGTTTATAATCTTCATCGACCATTACACCATCAAGCTTATATTCTCTGATTCTATCTGCTATCTCCTTATCAACATTAGCTTTTACTCTTTCTATGGAGGAGCGTTTTTCAACTCTTTTTCTTATTGTTTCCTCACTTATACCCAGCTCTCCTGATAATACTTTTATTACTTTCTCAGGCTCCTGAATCTGACTGTGAATAACTGATATGGTACAAACTGGCTTATTGGTTGCTATCTCAACACCGTTAATATCATAGATGCTTCCTCGCTCTGCCTTGATGGGCCTCTCCCTTTCATGAAGTGCTTTAGCGCGGGCAGCATAATCCTCAGATCTAAAAAAAATGAGATATACTAGTCTTCCTGTCAGCCCCATGGCTGCCAGAAGGATCACTATTATTATAATCAGAATATTTCTCCTGTTATATGTCCTGTTCTTTACCATATCGTCCACCTTGAAACTCTTATCGTTTCATTTTATTACAGATGATACAGCTTTATTCATTTTTAAGCAAATGCTATATACAATATGACATCATCTGAATTCATCCTCTCATGTTTCGACCTCAGGGCTTTCTTCGTTTTCAAGCTCTTTATTCTGTGGCTCGTTTTCTGCCTCGTTATTATCTTCTTATATATCAGGACTTGGTTCTTCATTATCTGGCTCGTCCTGTTCTGGGTCCTCATAGTTATTACCACTATTAATGTCGTCAGAATTCTGCTCACCTGTACTGTTACTATTACTTGTATTATTGCCCTCTGTATTTTCATTATTATTGCTATTTTGATTATCAGAATTATCTTGATTATCTATATCTTGTCCATTATTATCTTCTTCTGAACCACCTAAGTTATCATCATCTGTGCCCCAGGTTACATTGTCATCGGATATTAGATAGTCTATTTCACCCTCAGGATATATGCCTAATGCAGGAAGCAGCTCTGTCATGATACGATTAGTCAGCTTAGTAGCTAAAGAGCTATCATCCTGTCTGGCTACATTCTGAGGCTCATCTATTGCAACAAATATAACTACTTCAGGATTGATTGCAGGAGCAGCACCCAGAAATGATACTATATATGTGTTCTCTCCACGGGGGTACTTTTCTGCCGTGCCCGTCTTTCCTCCAATTGTATATCCTGTAACCTTGGCGGGTTTAGCAGTTCCAAGCTCTACGGTTTGATACATTGACTCCCGAATAAACGCTGATGTTTCTTCTGATACTGTTCGTCTAACAAGCAGCGGATCCATTCTCTTTACAGTAGCCTTCTGATCATTCACTATCTCTTTAACTATACGAGGCTGGTAGTAAAAGCCACCGTTTATAAGAGATGAATATGCCGCAGCCATCTGAAGCATAGATACATTAAATGTCTGTCCAAAGCTACTTGTTGCAAGCTCTGATTCATTAAGATTATTTAAGTCAGTAATGATTCCGCTTTCCTCTCCTGGCAAATCTATACCTGTTTTTAATCCAAATGAAAATAATTTCTGATAATTATAGAAATTATACCTTCCCTCCATAGCAGCAATCTGCATCATTGCATCATTGCAGGATTTTATTAATGTCTCTGCAAGAGTCAAATCTCCATGACCATATGTGGCACTACATTTTATCTCCCAGCCACCAGCATGTTCAACACCATCACATAAGAAGCTACTATTCCTTGATATTAAGCCTTCCTCCAAGCCTATTGCCACTGTAAACGGTTTAAATGTAGAGCCCGGCTCAAAGCCAGAGCTAATTATGTCATTTTTCCATATAAGGTTCAAGGCTTCTATTTTGTCCTCGAGGGGCATAGTAGATAGCTGATCCTGGCTATATATTCCCTCTAGGTCTCTTGGAGAATTAAGATTATACTCCTCATTTGATGCCATTGCTAGGATTTCACCATTATTAGAGTTCATAATTATAACTCCGATGTTCTTACTACCAAATTCTTCATTGAACTCTCGGATATGCTTTTGTATTATTCTTTGAGCGTTTACATCAATCGTACTGACTATGGTATTGCCATTCTGAGGCTTTTTAATTACCCTCTCTATATTTAGTGATGAGTCATAATACCCATATTCTCTTCCATTAGTGCCGTTAAGCTGGTCATTATAGTATTCCTCTATACCAAAATAGCCTTTATTATCCGCAGATGTAAAGCCTAGTATGTCACTGGCAAGCGAATCATATGGATAATTACGAACATATTTTTCTTCAAACCAGAGGCTCTTTACATTTTCACTTTCCTCCATATATTTTTTGAACAACTCTATCTGTGACAGCTGTAGATTATCTAAAAGTATCTTATATCTACTGTCAGGTCTTTCTTTTAATATACTGTTAATTGTTTCGGCTTCAATTTCAAAATAGTTCTTTAGGGCCTCCAGAGTTGTTGGAATTTTATCAGAATTAAGTAATAGGTTTTGAGGGTCAAGTATAAGCCTATAGCGAAGCTCACTTCTGGCTAACACTGTACCGTTTCTATCTAGAATCTCTCCTCTTTTATAGGGAAGAACTCCTCTCACATATGATTGTCTTGAAAGAACCTGTTTGGCATATCTTTCTCCATCGGTCTGCATTATGTAAATTAATCTACCAATCAAGGCTACCAAGAGCAAAGTGATAACACAAAATACAAGCAATAATCTTGCTTGCATTCGTGATGTAAAACTTTTAATTCTCTCTGTAGGATTTCTCATAGTATAGAACCTCGTTCACATATTAGATATTATTTGGGTATATCTGCATATTGCCTAACATAGCTATCATCTGCAGCTTCGAAGGTAATAACTTCATTATTATTAGGATATACCATTCCAAGCTCATTTACAGCTATGCTGTATACATAATCAAGGTCATAAACCATATTTATCTGTTCAAAGGTAGCATTATTTTCATTTCTTGTTTTATTAAGTTGGTTCTCCATGGATACAATATCCTTCTCCATCTTAGCCACTTGATGCTGTAGCATTAAAAACTCTATACAAAAATACAAGGTTGTAGCTATAGCTATTGTAAGCATGAACAAGGACGCCTTACTGATTCCTGATAAATATCTGGCCTGTCTGTGAATCTGTCTCCTAGGTGTGGGTACCTGTCTTGGCCTAGCTGGTATCTCTCTTCTGCGTCTTTCTGGAACAGCACTATAATCCTCCATAGCTTGCTGCTCAACAAAGCTTTGTTTTCGGGCTGTGCTTCCATCGATATAGTTTTTATTAGTATAATATTGATGTCTTTTCCTATTTGCCTCCATGCAATAACCCCTCTCTACTACCCTATTGATGTCTTTATATACTTTAAGATGTCTTTTCGAAAACTCTAAGTTTAGCACTTTTAGATCTTTTATTATCCTCTAATTCTTTATCATTTGCTATAATAGGTTTTCTTGTTATTATCTTTCCCTTAGATTTATTATTACATACACATATGGGAAATCTCGGTGGACAGATACATGGGTTTTCATTTACTTTAAAGGATTCTTTTACTATTCTGTCCTCTAGAGAATGAAATGTTATTATTAGTAATCTTCCTCCGGGCATTAGTAAATCAATCATATCTCCCAAAGTTTCCTTTAGTACATCCAACTCATGGTTAAGCTCTATTCTAAGTGCTTGATATGTTCTTTTTGAAGGATGTCCTGATGTGGCTCGTATCTTTGCCGGTATCGCCGCCTTTATAATCTCATTGAGCTGAAATGTAGTCTCAATAGGCTTGTCCAACCTTGCACGAACTATATGCTTAGCAATATTCTTTGCAAATCTATCCTCTCCATAATTTCTTATAACCCTGTAAAGCTCCATCTCACCATATTCGTTAATTATATCCTTAGCGGTTGTATCCTTCCTCTTGTCCATCCTCATATCAAGTGGTGCATCCTCACGGTATGAAAACCCCCTGTCCGGTGTATCTAGCTGATAAGAGGACACTCCCAAATCAAGAAGAATTCCGTCTACCTTCTCTATCTGTATACCTTTTAGTACTGTCTTTATCTCACTATAGTTGCTTCTAATAATTTTCGTTTTTTCACTAAATTCAGCCAATCGTAATCCAGCAGCCTGTATTGCTGCTTCATCTTGATCCAATCCTATAAGTGCTCCAGTGGTAAGCCTTTTAGCAATCTCATAGGAATGACCGCCTCCACCTATAGTTCCATCTACATAAGTCCCGCTAGGATCAATATTCATGTTTTCTATTACTTCATCTAGAAGTACAGATTTGTGTTCAAATGCCATATTATCCTCCATGCTGTCCTTATCCACGAATTTGG
>CAZODB010000020.1:0-1982 GCA_964578425.1 uncultured Herbinix sp. | reverse complement strand
GATTATCAACATCAGTGAAATCAGTTGAGATACAGGAATTGATGTACCCCATAGAAATAATTGATCTATTCTTATACCCTCTATCCATAGACGACCGATACCATAGCCTGCAAGGTATAAAAGCATGATTTCACCATCAAACTTTTTATGCTTGGTATAAATAATAAGGACTATTAATAAAGCAATATTCCATAAGGATTCATATAAGAATGTAGGATGAACCTGAATATACTCTATTCCATCGATCGTTACTATTTTGTCTCTTAACTCCATAATACGATCAAATGTAGCCTGCTTACCTTCATATTTCGCTTGCAAGTAGTTAATATCGGTTGTTCTAAAGTCATAAGATACATCATTAACATTCAATTGCATGGCAAAAAGTCTATTGGTGTATTTTCCAAACACCTCTCTGTTAAACAAATTTCCCCAACGACCAATAATCTGGCCGGCTATAAGTCCGATGCATCCAGTATCTGCCAATAACCAGAAAGAGTATTTTTTAATCCGAGTGAAGATTATTGCGCTAAGTATGCCGCCAAATATACCGCCGTATATCATCAGACCACCGCTTCTGAGATTAAAAATCTCCAAAGGATTGTCTATGAATTCATCCAAAGAAAAGAGCACATAACCTAATCTAGTGAAAATAACCGATACAATTATAGCTATAAGAGCAAAGTCCAGATATAACTCTGTACTTTGTCCTGTTTTCTTCGCCATCCATTCAGCTAGCAACCAGCCAAAAAGCATGCCTAGTCCAATAAGAATACCATAGAAAGCAATGTGATATCCAAATACATCAATACCTGTCGGAACATTTCTAAGCTCCAAACCCACATGCGGAAATCTTATATTTGTTAAGGCCTCACTGCTAAGAATTATATTCATTATATTCACCCCATTCATCGTTTTATATTTATTAATAAAGTCATTATTATTCACCTAGTATAGCTGAAATGCCAGTTAGCAGCTCAAAGACTTCGTCCTTAAGCTGTCGTTGCACTTATCCAAGCTCTAGCAAGCTTTATTGTGACACGAAATACGTGTCACATAAAGCTTACTAGCGCTTGGACTAATCTGCTTATCTACACATTAAATCTGAACAAGATGACATCTCCATCCCGAACCACATATTCCTTACCCTCTAGACGAACCAATCCCTTTTCTTTCGCAGCATTGTAATTACCACACTGTACTAGATTGTCATAATTCACTATCTCGGCTCGAATAAAGCCTCGCTCAAAATCAGAATGTATCTTTCCGGCAGCTTGTGGTGCTTTTGTTCCCACCTTAATTGTCCAAGCCCTAATCTCTTTAGGTCCGGCGGTTAGATAGCTTATTAGACCAAGTAGGCGATAGCTTGCTTCTATTAATTTCTCAAGACCGGATTCTGAAAGTCCCAGCTCCTCAAGGAACATTTTCTTCTCATCATCATCCAATTCGGCAATCTCCTGCTCAATCCTGGCAGATATTACAAAGGCCTCGGAATTCTCACTTTTTGCTATCTCTTTCACAATATTTACATAGTCATTATTTGCTCCCTCATCTATAAGATCCTCCTCCTTGACATTAGCCGCATATATCACAGGCTTTGCGGTAAGAAGGTTATAGCTTGCCACCAGCTTTGTTTCTTCTTCATCAACTACAAGGCTTTTAGCCATCTTACCATCCTCTAGATGAGATTTGATTTTTTCAAGAAGCAGCAATTCCTTAGCTTGCTCCTTATCATTCTTTGCATTTTTTGTAGCTTTACTAATTCTTCGCTCCAGAATCTCCAAATCCGAAAATATTAGTTCCAAATTGATAGTCTCGATATCTCTACTTGGATTTACGGATCCTTCAACATGAATTACATTGGTATCCTCAAAGCAGCGGACTACATGAACAATAGCATCTACCTCACGAATATTGGATAGAAACTGATTACCTAGTCCCTCTCCCTTTGATGCTCCCTTTACAAGTCCCGCTATGTCCACAAA
>CAZODB010000019.1:15944-18171 GCA_964578425.1 uncultured Herbinix sp. | reverse complement strand
AAAATGTATATGGAGTAACAAAGCTTTATATTGAAGCAATGGATTAAATGTTGCTAGCATTGGTGGAACTAGGCTAACAAAGCTGCTGGATTGAAGGTCACATTACTTATAAAGCTAGGAAAACTAAGGATAAATCAGTATTAATAATAGAAAACAGACACGGACATGGTGCGTTATCGTTAGCACCGTGTCCGTGTTCATCGTTAAGATAGTACCGTGTTAAGCAAAAAACAAGATAATAGACATTTTCCCATGTATTCAAGTATAATTAAAATACAATCTAAGGAAATAAGGAGGATTTGTATTTATGATGTATGTACTTGTTACAGGAACCGACCATGGTTTGGGGCTTGCGCTAGTAAAGGAGCTATTGGAAAGAGACTTTTTTGTAGTAGCCTGTAGGTTAAATCCGAAGAAAAGACTAGTGGATGAGCTTAGAGATATTTATAGTAATAGACTGGAAATTGTGGAACTTGATATAGGTGATGATAATAGTGTGAAAGCTATGAAGGATAGGGTGACAACCATTGTGCCACACATTGACTTATTGATTAACAATGCCGGAATTCTTGGCGATATGGATAAAGTTCTAAGCGATGAATTGGATTTTAACGAAATTGTGCATGTCATTAATGTGAATTCAGTAGGCTCTCTTCGTGTCACCAATGTCTTATCTCCACTTTTAATGGACAGCAAATTTAAAACCATTGTAAATATCTCGTCTGAGGCGGGAAGCATTAAAGACTGCTTTAGAAAAGGTTGGTTTGGCTACTGTATGTCAAAGTCAGCTAACAATATGCAATCCGCACTTGTTCACAACAACATTCGAGAAAAGGGCGGTAGAGTCATCGTTATACATCCGGGACATGTGGGCACCTATATGAGAGGGCACCTTGATACAACGGCCAAGATTAGTCCCACCGAGTCAGCAAAAGGAATATTGCATGTGATTCTAGATACAGAGTTACCTTTAGAGGAAAGACCTTTGTATTTGAATTATCTCGGAGAAAGGCTACCATGGTAAAAGAGCAGGAAAAGCTGACCTTCTTAGTAAAGAGAAATGAATTAACCAATGGGTGCAAACACCGATATACTTTTACAAGTATACTTGACTCTACCCCTAAGGGGAGGTTGTATATTATGCTTATATTAATAGAAAGAGGGATAATTATGAACCAAAACAAGTCTCAATACTGTAAAGAAAAAACACCAGATACACTTTATAAGATTGGTATGTTTGCATGTATGAATCAAGTAACAATAAAAGCGCTTCGCCATTATGATGATGAAAATCTGTTAAAACCAAAAGTTATTGATAAAGAGACAAATTATAGGTATTACACACTCTCTCAGATGGGAGAGTTGCATCAAATCCTTGCTTTAAAGAAAATGGGGTTTAAGATCGATGAAATAAAAGCAGTATTTAATGGGCTTAATGAAAAAGAATTATTAAAGAAGAAAAAAATCAGCTCATGATGCAAATAAATCGTCAATGATATGGTGGAGTCCTTAAGCAGAATGATCGATATAGGTCTCCCTTATCTTAGTATGAATCGAGAATCCGCCACTTTATCAGGTGGTAAAGCACAACGTTTAAAGGGAAGCGTTATAATTATTATAACAAAGAAGCACTTTCCTTTCAATATCACTAAAAAAATATAATGGAAATACTTGATATGTCAGCTGAAGAAGCTCTTATTTTCTTTGATGATCAGAAAAAAACAGCAAAACTGTTAAAGGCGATGGTGGAGGTTGGTCTTGGATATCTTTCCCTGGGTCAACCGACTTCTACTTTATCAGGAGGAGAAAGGCAGCGCTTGAAGCTCGCAAAACACATGCATGATAAAGGAAATATCTTTATCTTGGACGAGCCCACAACCGGACTCCATGCCTCTGATATTAAGAGTATTATAATGTTATTTGAAAGATTTGTAAGTAGGGGTAATACAGTAATTATTATCGAACACAATCAGGATGTGATAAAGAATGCTGATTACATCATTGATATTGGACCAGATGGTGGTAGTTGTGGCGGTGAGATTGTATATCAAGGAACTGTAAATGGTATGGTGGAAAGCAGCTCAACTATAACTACCAAATATAACAGAAAACCTATGTAATAACATCTATATATGAATTTTTGACAAAACATGATATAATTAGCTAAAATTGCTAAGGAGAGTAATATTATGTTTTGTACAAATTGTGGAACCAAATTAGATGTGTG
>CAZODB010000019.1:14625-15844 GCA_964578425.1 uncultured Herbinix sp. | reverse complement strand
TTCCAATTGTGAATGTTAATGTAGAGCCTAAATCATATAGCTTTAATCCAATGGTTTTTTTAGGTGCTTTGCTTTCCTTTATAGCTTATTTTGTTCCTTTTTTTCAGGCGGATTTTATGGGGCAAACAAAAGAAACCTCATACATTTCATTGATCAATGAAATAAGCAAGTCTTATTCGTCACTCAGAAACTATTCATCAAATTCGATATTTGATATATTTGCTCCATCTATTAATAATTACTTTTCTTCAATGTCTAATGATATAATAAAAATAATTGTTATTTTGTGCGTGCCAATTTTACTTTCATTTTTGGCTTTCCTTTTCTCCTTTAGAAAATTTGGATTATCTGCACTATTTGCAGTATTTTCTGGTATATCCATGGCTGCTATAGTTTTTTATGTTTCTTCAGAATACGGTAATGCATTAAATCTTGTAACCGATTTTATGAGTTTACGAATAGGTGTATTATTGTATGTGATAGGAATTATTATGACAGTCTTTGGACAAGCACTAAAACGAAGAAAATAATTGGATATAACACTTTTATTAACACAAGATGAGTACTCGTGACTTTAGTCATGTGTGAGGTTCAAATATCAAAATAACTGACAGCCTTGTATGGCTTCCTGTAATCATACTTGGATACCTTAATTCCTGATTTAGGGTTACTGGCATGAAGCACCTTTTCATTCCCAATAAATATTGCAACGTGGTTTACCTGCCCATTCTTACGGTAGAATATTAGATCACCCGGTTTAAGTCTGTTTAGGGGAACCATTTTGCCACCCTTTGCTTGATTTTTTGAAGTTCGTGGCAGAGAGATACCCTGGCTTTTAAATACTGATTGGGTGAAGCCTGAACAATCTGCACCTTTCGTTAGACTCGTACCGCCCCAGACATAGGGGTTTCCATTAAATTGCAGAGCATATTTTACGAGTTCTAATCTTAGTGATGAGGAGTCCATGCCATTATAAGTTGATGGCATGGATTCTTTCTTATTCTTATATGGAATTGTTATATATCTATTCTTCATATTTATATTCACTCTCTTATTTTATGAATGTTCCTTTATACACATTATTGGTCTGTAAATTTTTAGTTGTTGATATTATTCTATGTTTTTCTACTTAATATGTTACAAAACGACTTAGAATAATCATCAAGGGAAAAAGATACCCTTTGAGGGTTTTGTATTACTATTTCCTTTGTAAATATAC
>CAZODB010000019.1:0-14525 GCA_964578425.1 uncultured Herbinix sp. | reverse complement strand
ATATTATAAATATGATTTAATAATTTTAGATATGAAACCGAGCGCCACTACAAAGCACCATTTGATATATATCTAACAGTATATACAAGAGATTTGGCATATAATGAGAGTATAATGTAGTTAAAAAGGTGCATAGGAGGCTAATATATGTATTTGGATAGTTTGTTAAAAGAGATAGAGTATACCTGCCTGCAGGGGGAAGCACATACTTTGGTCACAGATTTGGTGTATGATTCAAGGAAGGCTAATAAGGGATCGGTATTTGTATGTATTATGGGTACCGTAACAGATGGTCATGATTATATTCCGCAGGTAATTGAAAAAGGGGCAGTAGCAATTATAGTCGAGAAGGACATCGAATTGCCAAAGGATGTTACTGTAATTAGAGTTGATAATGCAAGAAAAGCATTGGCTTATATGTCGGCAGCTTATTTTGGACATCCGGCTGCAAGGCTTACGACTATAGGTATAACTGGAACCAAGGGTAAGACCACCTCTGCCTATATGGTAAAGTCTATTTTGGAGAAGACAGGAGTTAAGACGGGGCTAATCGGTACCATAGAGACTATTATCGGTGATGAGGTGATTCCTGCTAATAATACCACGCCTGAATCCTATATAATTCAGGAGACCTTCGCAAGGATGGTAGATGCTGGAGTCCAGTGTGTGGTTTTGGAGGCTTCCTCCCAAGGGTTTCTTCATTATAGGATTGATGGCTTTGTCTTTGATATAGGCGTATTTACTAATCTGGGATATGATCACATAGGAGATAAAGAGCATAAGGACTTTGATGATTATCTTAGGTGCAAAAGCCAATTGTTTAAACAGTGCAAAATAGGCTTAATTAACATAGATGATAAATATGCTGGGGATATATTAGAGGGACATAGCTGTGAGGTAGAAAGCTTTGGATTTTCTGAGGATGCAGATATAAGGGCTACTAATGTAAAGCTGGTTCATGAACCTGGTTACCTTGGTGTATCTTATAAGGCCCAGGGACTTATGGATTTTGATGTAGCTATAGATATTCCAGGTAAATTCAATGTACTTAATTCTTTATGTGCCATAGCCATATGTAGGCATTTTAAGGTAAGAGAGAGGGACATTATAGAAGCTCTAAGCAATATTAAAGTAAGAGGACGAGTCGAGCTGGTTCCTGTAAAGGGCAATTATTCTGTAATGATTGACTATGCCCATAATGCCATGAGTCTAGAGAGTCTTTTGACTACCATAAAGGAATATAAGCCCAGACGTCTTGTGTGCGTATTTGGCTGTGGCGGGAACCGCTCCAAGGACAGGAGATTTCTTATGGGTGAGATATCCTCCAAATTGGCGGACCTTACTGTGGTGACATCGGATAACCCAAGGCTTGAAGAGCCTGAGGATATTGTAAATGATATTATTACAGGGGTTAAAAAGGGTCCCGGTAAATATATAAAGATTATTGATAGAAGAGAAGCGATTAAGTATTGTATAGATACTGCCGAAGAAGGAGATGTCATAATAATAGCTGGAAAAGGCCATGAGGATTACCAGGAGATTAAGGGTGTGAAGTATCACATGGATGACAGAGAGCTTGTGAAGGAAGCATTTGAGCTTAATTTATAGGAAGACTACGAGGCGAAGGTAGCGAAGACAGCCTGCCTGCGATGGGTTTGTTAAAGAGCACAAGATCATAAAGTGTGGTAGAGTTACGCAATCACCTAATACTATACTAGCTTAGTACAAAGGAGGAGGTCTGATATGTCTTATCAAAGCTATGCTGACATAATAATTGATATTTCCCATGAGAATCTTGACAAGACATACCAGTATGCCATCCCTGATGAATTGTCTTCACTGGCAATAATCGGTGCACCAGCTGTTGTGCCCTTTGGTAAGGGTAATCGCACAATAAACGGTTATATAGTAGGGCTTTCAAGTGAGCCCAAAATAAGCTTAGATAAGATTAAGTCTATAAGCTCTATAGTAGAGGGTGCTCCTGTAATAGAAAGTCATTTGATTTATCTTGCATACTGGATTAAGGAGACCTTCGGTGGGACTATGAACGATGCTCTTAGAACTGTTATACCTGTAAAGCGGGCAGTTAGGATAAAGGAGCAGAGAAGTATAATTCTAATAAAACCCATTGAAGAGCTTAAACAGATATATGAGGAGCAATATAAGAAGAATAGTAAGGCGAGAGTAAGAATTCTTGAAGCCTTGCTTACTAATAAGGAATTTGACTATGATAAGGCTGTCCAGATTCTTAAAATCGGTAAGCCAGTAATTACATGGCTGATAGATAATGATATTATAAAGATAGAAAGTAAGCAGATATACCGTAACCCAATTGATAAGCAAAGCTCCACACTTACCAGGGTTACATTAAACGATGAACAGCAAGATATTGTGGATCATATAATTAAGGATTATAGTGATGGTAATCGTTACACATATTTAATTTACGGAATTACTGGGAGCGGTAAAACCGAAGTATATATGGATGTTATATCAGAGGTGATAGCCTCAGGTAAGCAGGTAATAGTGCTTATTCCTGAGATTGCCCTAACATATCAGACCGTGAACAGATTCTATAAAAGATTTGGGGAGCGTATCTCTATTCTAAATTCCAGAATGTCTGATGGTGAAAGGTATGATCAAAGCCTTAGGGCTAAAAAGGGTGAAATAGATATTATGATTGGTCCCAGGTCTGCCCTGTTTACACCATTTAAAAGCCTAGGGCTTATAATTGTTGATGAGGAACATGAGGGAAGCTATAAGAGTGAGACCACCCCAAAATATCATGCAGTAGAGGTGGCTAGGAAAAGAGCAGAGCTTACAGGAGCATTTGTTATACTTGGATCGGCAACACCATCACTAGAATCATACAAAAGAAGTGTATCCGATGATTATAAGCTATATACTCTTACAAAGAGAGCAAAGGAAGCGAAACCACCCCAGATATGGGTGGTGGATCTTAAGGAGGAACTTAAGCAAAAGAACAGGTCAATATTTAGCAGAAAGCTTAAGGAGCTTATGGTTGAAAAGCTCAGTAAGAAAGAGCAGATTATGTTATTTATTAATAGAAGAGGGTTCTCGGGCTTTGTATCCTGTAGAAGCTGTGGTCATGTTATGAAATGCTCACACTGTGACATATCCTTGACCTCACATATAAATGCCAAGCTCTTATGCCATTACTGCGGACATGATGAAGCAATGCCAAGAATTTGTCCCACCTGCGGGTCCAAGTATATAGCGGCATTTGGTACAGGAACCCAGAAGGTCGAGGAGCTTGTAAGACGAGAATTTCCCGGAGCAAGAGTTCTTCGTATGGATACTGACACTACGAAAAATAAAGGCGGACATCAAAAGATATTATCAGCATTTGCTAATCATAAGGCGGATATTCTTGTGGGAACGCAGATGATTGTCAAAGGTCATGATTTCCCCTTGGTGTCCTTGGTGGGTATAATTGCAGCAGATCTATCATTATATGCAGGAGATTTCAGAGCAAGTGAAAGAACCTTTCAGCTTCTTTCTCAGGCGGCTGGTAGAGCTGGGAGGGATGTGATTCCTGGTGAGGTGGTTATTCAGACCTACCATCCAGAGCACTATAGTATAACTACAGCAGCAGAGGGAAATTATGAGGAGTTCTACGAACAGGAGATGCTCTATCGCAGACTTATGCAGTATCCACCTGCAGCTCATATACTTCTCGTCCTTGTAACCTCTAAGGAGGAGGAAAAGGCAGATAAAGCCGTAAACCATGTGGCAGAAGCTTTAAAGGAATATATTACGGCTAATGAGATAAGATCACAGATTATTGGACCTGCTCCGGCAAGCTTAGCTAAAGCTAAGGATATATATCGAAGAGTAATCTATATAAAGGATGAGAGTTATGATATACTTGTGGGATTAAAGAATTATTTGGAGGGCTACTTTAATTATTCAGGACAGTTTACAGGTTGCGGCCTCCAATTTGATTTTAATCCAATGAGCACATATTAAACGCTGACCATTATGTGAAACATAATCTGCTGATATATGATAGTTTTAATTGAAGTATTTATATAACACGTTTTTGTGGTACAATAAACCGTTATATTTTTGGATAATGTGCTTAGGTTCAGCTAATAGAATCTATTTGTGTACGATAATGCTAGGTATAACACTTTATTTTAAAGACAGGAGGAATAACATGGCTATTAGAAATATAAGAGAGATAGGGGACAGTGTGCTTACTAAGGTTAGCAGAGAAGTTAAGCAGGTAGATAAAAGACTTCTTGTTTTAATTGACGATATGCTGGACACCCTATATGATGCAGAGGGTGTTGGTCTAGCAGCTCCCCAGATAGGAGTCTTAAAGCGTCTTATTGTTATAGATATATCAGGGGAGGGCAACGATCCAATCATACTTATCAACCCTGAAATAATAGCGACAGATGGCTGTCAGACTGGTGATGAGGGATGCCTTAGCGTTCCTGGTAAGGTTGGAACGGTTGAGAGACCTAACTATGTCAAGGTAAAAGCCTACGATAAAAACATGAAGGAGTTTACTATAGAAGGAACTGAGCTCCTGGCTAGGGCTATATGCCATGAAATAGATCATCTCAATGGTATTTTATATGTGGATAAGATTACAGATGAGCTTAGAGATGTAGGATATCAAGCAGAAGAGGATGATGTGTAAGTACGCTTAGGTGTACTGTAAATGTTATATTGGAAGGGAAGATAAAATATGAGAGTCTTATATATGGGTACTCCTGATTTTGCAGTAGCTACTTTAGAATCAATAATAAAGGCAGGTCATGAAGTTATCGGAGTCGTAACACAACCGGACAAGGTAAAGGGAAGAGGAGGTAAAATCAGCTTTCCAGCCATAAAGGAGGCTGCTCTTAGGCATAATTTAGATGTATATCAGCCGGTCAAGGTTAGAGATGAACAGTTTATACAGATTATCCGTAGCCTTAGGCCTGAGGTTATAGTAGTGGCCGCTTTTGGACAGCTTCTCCCAAAGAAGATTCTAGATATACCACCATATGGCTCTATAAATGTCCATGCCTCCTTGCTTCCGGAATACCGAGGATCCTCTCCTATACAGGCGGCCATATTAAATGGTGATGAGAAGACTGGAATAACCATTCAGTATATGGATGTTAAGCTGGACACAGGAGATATAATTTTACAGGAGAGCATTCCTATAGCTAAGGATGAGACCGGAGGTAGCCTTCATGATAAGCTTGCACAAGTTGGTGCCGAGCTATTAGTAAAAGCTTTAGACAAGCTAAAGGATGGAAGTGTATCAAGAACCCCTCAGGATGATTCGCTTGCTACTATTGTAAAAATGCTGGACAAGGAAATGGGTAATATTGATTTTAATCAACCAGCTATATATATTGAACGCAAGATTCGAGGGCTCAATCCCTGGCCCAGCGCTTATACTAAGCTCGATGGTAAAACCCTAAAGCTTTGGAGAGCTGAAGTAGTAGAGCATCCAAGTAATGGAAGACCTGGCGAGGTAGTAGAGGTGAGTAAGGATAAATTCACAGTAATGACAGGAAAGGATGCTCTAGAGATTTGTGAGCTCCAGCTAGAAGGAAAAAAGAGATTAAGCTGTGATGCATTTTTAAGAGGATATCCGCTTGAGAAGGGAACCATGTTAGGCTAAGTTAAGCTTAATGAATAAGCAACTGGTCATAATCTGGCATATAAGCCAATAGAAAAAGCAAATCAACAATATGTAACTAATAATCCCTAAGAAATATGAAAGAAGGTGGATGTATGTTATTTCCTTTTTATTTTGATCCGACATATATTCTTGTAATTATTGGAGTAATTTTATCTTTGGCAGCATCTGCAAAAGTAAAGTCGACATTTTCTAAATACTCACGGGTTAGGAGTCACTCGGGAGTGACCGGAGCAGAGACAGCAGAGAGAATACTTCATCGTGCCGGAATATATGATGTAACTATTGAGCATGTACATGGACAGCTGACAGATCATTATGATCCAAGAAAAAAGATTCTTAGGCTATCTGATTCTGTATATGGAAGTAATTCAATAGCAGCTATAGGTGTAGCTGCTCACGAGTGTGGCCATGCAATACAACACCAAAATGCATACGCTCCCTTAAAATTCAGGAGCGCTCTTGTGCCTGTAGCTAATTTTGGCTCAATGATAGCTTGGCCTCTGATACTTATAGGCTTGTTGCTCACGGGCTCCCAGACCTTGATTAATATTGGAATAATTCTTTTCTCTACAGCAGTATTATTTCAATTAGTAACATTACCTGTTGAATTTAACGCTTCAAGAAGGGCGGTTCAAACCCTTGGAGAGGCTGGAATACTTCATCATGAAGAGTTAAAACAGTCTAAGAAGGTATTGGATGCCGCGGCATTGACATATGTGGCAGCAGCCGCAGCTACTATTTTACAGTTATTACGTTTGGTTCTTTTATTTGGAGGAAGGCGTCGTGACTAAAGAGAGGAACGGCCGAGAGATTGTGCTAGACATGCTTCTTCAGGTTATAGATGGAGAAGAATTCAGCCATAGAGTGTTAGGTAGAGCTTTAAAGAACTACCAGGACAGAAATAAGCAGGAAAGAGCATTTATATCCAGACTTTTTACCGGTAGTGTAAAGCACTACCTGACACTTGACTATATAATTGAGCAATTCTCATCCCTGCCCGTAAGAAAGATGAAGCCCCTTATTAGGAATTTGTTGAGGCTCAGTGTATATCAGCTTATATATATGGAGAGTATACCAGCCTCGGCAATCTGCAATGAGGCTGTAAAACTTACTAAAAAACGTGGATTTTCTAATCTTTCAGGGTTTGTGAATGGTAATCTTAGAAGCATTGCGCGCATGAAAGATACTATAAAATACCCTGATAAAGCTAAGGATATAGATGAGTATCTGCATATCAGATATTCTACTCCGAAATGGCTTGTAACCATGCTTCTTGACCAATATACCACAGAACAGGTGGAGGCAATGCTAGAGGCTTCTTTAAAGGAAAAAGAGATAACAATTCGTTGTAACCGTATCAAGACTACTCCTAAGGAGTTGGAGGATATTCTAATCGGTGAAGGGATAAGGGTAATGGCACATCCATACCTTGAGGAAGCTTTTGTTATATGTGATATTGATTATTTAGAGGGATATAAGTCGTTTAATGATGGACTATTTACTGTTCAGGATGTTAGCTCTATGCTGGTTAGTGAGGCTAGCGGTGCAGGAAAAGAAGATTTTGTAGTTGATGTGTGTGCAGCCCCCGGTGGAAAAGCGCTTCACATAGCTGAAAGGGCAGAAAGAGTATCTGCCAGAGATCTTACAGAGTATAAGATTAAGCTTATTAATGAAAATATCCTTCGTATGGGGGCAAACAACATAGAAACCAAGGTGTGGGATGCAACTGTTACTGATTCCGACATTATAAATAAAGCAGATGTAGTTATCGCCGACCTACCCTGCAGTGGTTTAGGGGTAATAGGAAAAAAATATGATATTAAATATAAACTGACACAAAACCAACAAAAAGAACTGGTAGAATTACAGCGAATAATTCTAAAGGTGGTTTCGGAATATGTTAAACCAGGTGGTATATTAATATACAGCACCTGTACGGTTAATCGCCAGGAGAATATTGAGAATATGGAATGGTTCCTAGCTAATCATGATTTTACTGCTGATAGCTTGGATAGCTATTTGCCAGATATCCTGCATTCGGATACCAGTAGAGTCGGTTATTTGCAGCTGCTGCAGGGAATCCATCCTACAGATGGATTTTTTATATGCAGAATGAGGAAGAGAAAGTAGGTATTGCATTTGGATATAAAATCCTTGTATATGGATGAATTAGTTAATGAGATGAAGAGTATAAATCAGCCTGCTTTTAGGGCTAAACAGATATATGAATGGATTCATGGAAAGCTTGTGGAATCCTATGATGAAATGACAAATCTATCTAAGGACTTAAGAAGTATACTTAAGGAGCGCTATCCCTTAATAGTTTTAGAAGCTGCTGATAGTATTGTCTCTGAGAAGGATGGAACAGTGAAGTATCTGTTTCGCCTAAGTGACAATAGGGTTATTGAAAGCGTATTGATGAGATACCATCATGGCAACAGTGTGTGTATCTCTTCTCAAGTGGGATGCAAAATGGGCTGCTCCTTCTGTGCCTCTACTATTGGCGGAAAGGAAAGGGATCTTACAGCCTCCGAAATGCTTGACCAGATTTATCGTATTCAGAGTATGTCAGGAGAAAGAGTAAGTAATGTAGTAGTTATGGGGACTGGAGAGCCTCTTGATAATTATGATAATTTGGTGCGTTTTATACGCATCTTATCTGATTCCGAAGGAATTAATATAAGTGCAAGAAATATAACAGTATCCACTTGTGGAATACCTGAGAGAATTCGCAATCTTGCCGAGGAGGAGTTGCCTATTACTCTGGCTTTATCACTACATGCACCGAATGATGAAATCAGAAGAAGTCTTATGCCTATAGCTAAGAAATATGAACTATCGGATGTAATGGATGCCTTTCGTTATTATTATGAAAGAACTGGAAGAAGGCTGACATTTGAATATTGTCTTGTAGAGGACATTAATGATGAAGAGAATCATGCCAGGGAGCTCAGTAGATTATTACGGGGGTATAACTGTCATGTTAATTTGATCCCTATCAATCCCATTAAGGAGAGAAGCTTTACTAAATCAGATAGCTATAAAATACTTAAATTCAAAAATATACTTGAAAAATATAGAATAAATGTTACTATAAGAAGAGAAATGGGCTCAGATATTAATGCGGCTTGTGGTCAGCTTAGAAAGAGCTATATTGACCTAAGTAGCAAATAAGACATACAGGTCTTGTATCCTATATAATAATTTGATAAAATATAGGGATAGGAGTGCCTAACTGAAGCCAAAGTATTAGGGTTGGATGAGGAGGTGCAGACTTGAAAGCATTTTCAATCACTGATATTGGGGAAAAGCGGAGGATAAATCAGGACTATGTTTTTTGTGAGGTAAATGCCATCGGTAATCTGCCGAATTTATTTATTGTTGCAGATGGGATGGGAGGACATAATGCTGGTGATTATGCTTCAAGGTTCTGCGTTGAATTTTTTACGGAGAATATAAGAAATAGCGATATAAAATCGCCAATTGCCTTGATAGAGGAAGCAATTAAGAATACAAATAAAAAGCTACATGATAAATCAAAGCAGCAGATTGATTACGAGGGTATGGGAACCACCTTTGTTGTTGCAACAATCTATGAAAATGAAATGTATGTAGCAAACATAGGAGACAGCAGACTTTATGTTATCGGTAAGGAAATAAAACAGATAACAGAAGACCACAGCTTGGTACAGGCTATGGTAAAAACAGGAGAGCTGGACAAGGATGAGGCTAAGACGCATCCGAATAAGAACATAATCACAAGGGCATTGGGAACCAATGAAACTGCCCAAGCGGATTTTTTTGAGGTTGAACTAGAGGCAGGGGATATCGTTCTAATGTGCTCAGACGGATTGACTAATATGTTGAATGATGAGACTATAGAGCAAATCATTAGAGAAAATGCAGATAATCCAAAGATTGCTGCAGAAACCCTGGTAAGGCTTGCAAACGAAAACGGTGGGAAGGACAATATAGCAGTCATAATTGCTAAAGTATGAAAAAGAGGTGAATAATTATGTTGAAACCCGGTATGTTTATCAGCAATCGGTATGAAATCATTGATAGTGTCGGTTCGGGCGGTATGGCTGACGTCTTTAAGGCTAAGGACGAAAGGTTGAACCGTTTTGTTGCGATTAAAGTGTTGAAGTCGGAATATTCCAGTGACAAAAGCTTTGTTAATAAGTTTAGAGGTGAAGCACAATCAGCAGCAGGACTATCCCATCCTAACATAGTCAATGTATATGATGTTGGTGACGATGGGGGTCTATATTATATAGTCATGGAGCTGGTCGAGGGAATAACCCTAAAGCGGTTTATTGAAAGAAAGGGTAAGCTGGAGGTAAAGGAAGCGGTAGGAATATCCATACAGATTGCGCAAGGTATGGAAGCTGCCCATGATAATCATATTATCCATAGGGATATCAAACCTCAGAATATAATTATTTCCAGAGACGGCAAGGTTAAGGTGACAGACTTTGGTATAGCAAAAGCCTCTAATTCCAATACAATTACGTCTAATGCCATGGGATCTGTTCATTATTTATCACCAGAACAAGCCAGAGGCGGTTATAGTGATGAAAAAAGTGACATCTACTCTCTTGGAGTAACCTTATATGAGATGCTTTCAGGTAAGGTTCCTTTTGGAGGGGATAATACTGTATCAGTGGCTATGCAGCATATTCAGGGAGAAGCTATGCCTCTTAGAGAGCTGGAAGAGAACATACCCTTAAGTGTAGATAAAATAGTTCAAAAATGTATGCAAAAAAGACCGGAGAGAAGATATCACTCAGCCTCTGATTTAATTGCTGATTTAAAGAGAGCTCTTGCCAATCCGGATGGGGATTTCGTTCAAATTCCTGCATTCGTGGCAAATGATTCTCCTACTATAAATATTTCCGATGATTTGGGGAAAATTAAAAACAATGCTTTATATAATGATAAATATCATAATCCTCGAAATAATAAAGTGATTGACGACGATGATGAGGAACTGGATACAGTAGATTCTAAAATGGAAAAGATTATCTCTGTATTATCTGTAGTAGCTATTGTTATTCTGGCAGTGGTTATTATGTATGTGGTTATTCGCTTTATACTACCTAAAAGTGATGATAACCCAAATACGAATGATAGAGTTACTGAAGCGCCTACACCGGAACCTACAGAGGAACCTACTCCTTCACCGGAGCCTGAACCAGGAGTAGAAACCTACAAATTTCCCTCAGTTATAGGACATAAGTTTGAGGATGCAGAGGTTTCGATTAAAGCAGTGAATCCTACAGCACTCATAATTCCTAAAGAGGATTATTCCGATAAATATGAGGTGGGCTATGTTATTAGACAGTATCCTTTAGCGGACACGGATTATCCTGTTACCTCGGAAGTTGTCTTATATGTCAGTATAGGTGCAGAGCCCCTTCAGATTCCTTATGTATATGGCAATACATGGGAGCAGGCTGAGCAGAAGCTTAAGGAATATGAGCTAAAGCCTGTTAGAGAAGATATGTTTAGTGGTGAGATTGCAGCCGGTAGTGTGGTTTCAACAGATCCGCCCAAGGAAACATACGTTAAGGCCGGAGATACTATAAAGGTATATGTAAGTAAAGGACCTGAAATCATCCAAGTCGCTGTACCAAGTCTGATCGAAAAGACAACTGCTCAGGCGAAAGCGCTCTTAACCGATGTGGGGTTAGTTATGGGTGAGGTTAGCGAAGAATCGTCAGAAACCTATCCTGAAGGACAAATTTTCTATCAGGATACAACTGCTGGTGAGCTTGTAGATCAGGGCACTAAGGTAAATGTTACAGTTAGCACCGGACCAGAGAGTATAGATACAGTTGTACCCGGTACAGGTAATTATAAATATGTAGGAAATCTTACAATTGATATCAACCCATTTAACTATACCGGAGACGGTGAAGCTGAAATCATCTTAGAGATGGAGCAAAATGGTTATGGAACAGAGATATATAACCAGATGACCTCTATTTCAGACTTCCCTTTAAAAGTGAAAGATATTGAAGGTGAAAGTACAGCAATTGGAGTGGTTAAAATGTATATTGATGGTGAGATATTTAAGGATGAGGCAGGAAATCCTCATGTGTGGATTGTAGAATTTGAGGCAGTGGAGGAGTAGCTTGAAGGGCAAGATAATAAAAGGTATAGCAGGCTTCTATTATGTTCATGTACCAAAAAATAATGAGATTTTTGAATGCAAAGCTAAAGGTATATTTCGCATGCATAATCAAAAACCGCTTGTTGGTGATGATGTAGAGGTTGATACCAATAATCAGCCAGAGGGTAAGGGCATAATTACTCGTATTCTTCCCAGAATGAATGATCTTATTAGGCCAGCTGTAGCAAATGTAGACCAGGCAATGGTTATATTTGCTGCGGCGGAGCCTAGTCCGAATCTAAATCTGCTAGATCGTTTTCTGATAATGATGCAACATCAGAAAGTTCATACCATAATATGCTTTAATAAAAAGGATATAGTAAAACAAAAGGAAATGGCTCTGCTTATGGACACCTATATATGTAGTGGATATGAGGTGATTAGTATCAGTGTGCTACAAGAGGACGGGATATCGGCTCTGCGTGGATATTTAAAAGGAAAGACCACGGTGCTTGCCGGTCCGTCAGGAGTGGGTAAATCCTCTTTAATTAACATAATAAGTCCTAAAGCTCAGATGGAGGTAGGGAGTGTAAGCGAAAAGATTAAAAGAGGAAAGCATACCACTAGACATTCTGAGCTAATATATGTAGACGATGATACCTATGTGATGGACACGCCCGGTTTCAGTTCCCTCTATATACATGAGGTGGATAAAGAGGAGCTAAAGGATTATTTCAATGAATTTAATGAGTATATGGATAAATGCCGATTCATCGGATGCATGCATTTGAATGAGCCTGGATGTACTGTTAAAGAAGCACTAAAGAAGGGCAAAATAAGCAGCATCCGATATGATAATTATAAGGCGCTATATGAGGAACTAAAGGATATTAAAAGATACTAGAAAGACTAAGTATTACAGCTCGATTTTAATGGTGGAATGGAGATTAATATGAACATAAAACTAGCGCCATCTATCCTGGCAGCAGATTTTAATATATTAGGCAAGCAAATAAATGAGATAGAGGGTACAGGGGTAGAGTATTTGCATATCGATGTTATGGACGGAAACTATGTGCCCAGCATAAGCTTTGGAACGCCGGTGATACAATCGATCCGTGACAATTCGAAGCTTATTTTTGATGTGCATCTTATGGTTGACGAGCCCATAAGATTACTGAATGGTTTTATGGAAGCAGGAGCTGATATAATAACAGTCCATGCAGAGGCCTGTTCTGATCTTCCTACTACAGTAAAAAAGATTAAAGCCATGGGACTAAAAGCTGGTGTATCCTTGAATCCTGAAAGTGGACTGGACATGCTTGATCAGGTTCTAGAGAATGTGGACATGGTGCTTATTATGAGCGTTGATCCCGGAGCAGGTGGACAAGCCTTTATACCAAGTAGTCTAGAGAAAATAAAGAGGCTAAAAGAAAAAATAGATAAGGCTGGCTTAACTATAGATATCGAAGTGGATGGAGGCATCAGACATAATAATGTAATGGATTTACTTTCAGCTGGTGCAAATATAATAGTAGCAGGAACCAGTGTCTTTCGCGGAGACATAGCTGAGAATATTGATAAATATAATGATATATTTATGAAACATAAAGAACACTTAAGTATCTAACTGGCTTAACATATCAGATATATACTATTTTTTTTATTATTATAGTTATGCCATATAGCTAATAAAAAGCGAGGCTGTCTGTGGAAAAATCAACCAATATGATTAGAAAACGAATATTAATTATCACCGGAGGATATATCGAGGATGGTTTTTTAGAATCCTTATTATTAAAAGAAAGCTATTCAATGAGTATTGCAGTGGATAGAGGTCTACTTGCAGTTGACAGCCTAAAGATAAAACCAGATTATATTATTGGTGATTTTGATTCAGTCCCTTTAGAGATATTGTCAAAATATAAAGACAAAGCAATTCCGATTGAGAAATATCCTGCTATGAAGGATAAGACGGATACTCAAATTGCATTTGAAATGGCTCTTACATATAAGCCATTTTTGATCGACCTAGTCGGTGCAACTGGAAGCAGAATGGATCATACTATTTCTAATATTAATTTGCTTATGCTAGCACTAAACCAAGGTATAAGTGCTAGGATATTAGATCCCAACAATAAAATATATCTTAAGAATAATAGTTTTACTATTAATAAAAGTAATCAATATGGTGATTTTATATCTCTTCTTCCCTTCACCTTTCAGGTCATAGGGATAAGACTACATGGATTTAAGTATCCCCTAAATAACATAACCCTATCAGCAGGGAGTAGCTTAGGAATAAGTAATGAGCTTATCCTAGAGGAGGGAAGTGTTGAATTCGAAGATGGTATTCTGGTAGTATATGAAACCAAGGATTGAAATCAAACAGGGCTAATTTTGATTATAGAATGGCCAGAAAAATGTGATAAGAGGCTTAAAGCCATAAAAAATACAATGTTGCACATGGAAGGAAATGACATATGAAACTGGGAATCGTAGGTTTACCCAATGTGGGTAAAAGCACTCTTTTTAATTCGTTAACTAAAGCGGGGGCTGAATCAGCTAACTATCCGTTCTGTACTATAGATCCAAATATCGGTATTGTTACAGTGCCGGATGAGCGTCTTCCTATACTACGGGATTTATATAATTCTGAGAAGGTGCTTCCTGCAATTATAGAGTTTGTGGACATAGCGGGACTTGTAAAGGGAGCATCAAAGGGAGAGGGACTAGGTA